>CALKNI010000148.1 GCA_938091115.1 uncultured Pirellulaceae bacterium
GCCTTGATTGCCAATCAATTGAAGGTTGAGTTTACGACCACGATCCATCCAAGTGCCGTGATTGCACCATGCGCCACGGTCTCTAGGGGAAGTGCCGTTTTGGCTCAGGCAACCCTGCAAACAGATGTCTTCGTTGGCGACCACTCGATCATTAACACTTCTGCGAGTATCGACCACGATTGTAGACTTGGTAATTTCGTACATATTGCGCCAAATGCGACGCTATGTGGCGACGTTCATGTTGGGGAAGGTACGCATGTCGGAGCCGGGGCAACTGTCATCGAACATATTAGAATTGGGAAATGGGCAACGGTTGGAGCTGGCTCCGTGGTCATAAGAGACGTTCCAGATTTTGCAACGGTGGTCGGATGCCCAGCTCGCGTTATAAAAGAACATTTAACTGACAAAACGAAGATGAAAGCCATCGAACACCTTCAATCGCTTTGTAACATCATCAACAGCATTCGCCAAAGTGCTGGCCGTGATTCCGTCTCTGAACTTAAAGTCGAGCATCACCTTCAGCGTGATCTTGAACTAGACTCGTTGGAATTGGCCGAGATGACGGTGCTGATCGAATCAAAATTCGGAGTCGATGTATTTGAAGAAGGAACAGTTACTACGGTTCGAGATGTCCTCAAAAAACTCAAATAACCAGCATCTATTCTTCGTCGATCCTGCTTTGGATCGAACCTACAGTTACGCCCAGTTTGAATCAGACTTAAGGAATCCGCAGGGAATCACTAACGCTGATTCGCCTTACGCTGTGATCTGCCAATTGGTGGCTAATCTTGTCCGCCACAACGATTTCATGTTTGAAAATGGGAAGGTGACGACCGCTTCTGGCCCGGTCGGTTCGGAATTGACGTCGCATCTCGACTGGCGTTCGTCAATGCTTGCATCCAGAAGCACGATTCGATTGACCACGTCTGGCACAACCGGCAAGCCAAAATTTGTCTTCCACACGATCAAATCACTGACCCGAGGCGTTCGCACCGGCCGCCACCATGAGAATGACGTGTGGGCTCTGGCTTACCCAATCGGCCACCTGTCTGGAATCCAAGTTCTCTTTCAAGCACTTTGCAATCGGAACACGATTGTGAAGCTCTTTGGGCTACCACCAAAGGCCTCTCACCTTGCCATCGCGCGATATGGCCTGACGCACCTAAGCTGCACGCCAACTTTCTTGAAACTGTTAGCCGGCAGAGCTCATTCGCATCCGACTGTACGACGACTAACGACCGGCGGGGAAAGTTGTGAGAAAAGTACAACCCAAATGGTGAGTCGACTCTTCCCCAACGCCAAGCACCGAAACATTTATGCGCTGACGGAGGTTGGCAATCTCTTGATCGCCAACGGAGAAGAATTCTCAATCCCAGCCAATCTACAAAGCCTCGTTAAAATCATGAATGGCAGTCTCGCTATCCACCAATCATTAATGGCCAACGCGATCAAGCCTCATGAATCACGAGACGAAAACGAAAATTTTCAATCCAATCACAGTTCCCACGAGATCGATACTGAGTGGTACGTCACAGGGGACTTAGTTGAGGTGATCTCTGATGCGCCGTTGACCTTCAAGTTCCTTGCTCGTGATGATGACATCATAAACGTAGGTGGCTACAAGGTTGTTCCCCAGCAGGTGGAAGCTAAACTCATAGCGTTTCCGGCTATTCAACAGGCTGTTGTGTTTGGTAAAAAGAACTCCGTGACGGGGCAGCTTGTTGTGTGTAATGTTGTGGTCAATCCTGGATATGAGTTCGATCCTGTTACCATACGCCAACAGCTTGCCGAACTACTGCCTCGCTATGCGATACCTAGAGTTTTTACCGTTGTGGACTCATTGCCGATGACTTCGACGGGGAAGCTTTCTCGTCGTGATGTCGAGGATTAGACAGGATGAACAGGATTTCTCGGCAGCTTAAATTTTGACAGAATTACAGAATAAACAGTATGCTGTGAGGGTCGCTAACGCATCGAGGCTGTGACTTTTTCGAACACACCGAGCCGAGGTCAAAATGATAGCCGGACGCGTCAGCGAGGTGGAGTATATTTGCACATTCAACTCGCTTACGCGTCGGGCTACCAAAACAGTCACAGCCTCGTCGGACTACTATTTTCCGCTTCGCGAAATTACTAAAAACAAAATACCAATGTCTGACACAAAGGTGCTCTTTTCTGACGCGTATTAACTTAGGCCTTGTATCCAAGTCCTGATAACGCGGAAGTATTTCTGATTTGCTTTCATTCTGTTTATTCTGTCAAAACTTAAATCGAACACTATCTCACAAAGTCAAACAATGCCGCCAGTTCGAAACATCTTAGTTACCGGAGCTTCCCGAGGATTGGGACTGGCGATTGTAAAATCGTTACTCGCCGAGGGTGTTTCGGTGATCGGACTTAGCCGTAAAACATCTGCCGAGCTGGAGAGTCTGATCGACAATCACGCGAATCAATTTCGATTCGTTTTGTTAGATCTCAACGATCCTGGGCAACTCTCTGCAGAACTATTCCAAGACGAAATTTGTCAACAACAGCCGCTGCATGGTTTGGTGAACAACGCCGCCTTCGCCTACGATGACTTGATTACCAATTTGAAACTGGAACCGCTTGAGACGCTATTTCGAGTCAACGTGACATCTCCGATGCTGTTGACGAAACTTGCGATTCGCAACATGTTGTTACACAAAATTGCCGGCTCGATTGTTCAAGTATCCTCGATATCTGCCCATACCGGCTATAAAGGCCTCGCGATGTACGCGGCGACCAAAGGGGCCATGGAAAGTTTCTCGAAGAACACAGCCCGAGAATGGGGAACCAAGAAAATTCGCTCCAATTGTGTCGTCCCAGGGTTCATGGAAACTGAAATGTCTGCAGGCCTCGACGAACAGCAAAAAGATCGGATCTACAAACGAACAGCTTTGAAAGAACCCACGTCGTTGGAATCCGTCGCCAACACTGTGGCGTTTTTGTTGTCGGAAAAAGCCAGCTCGATCACGGGACAAAATCTTGTCGTCGATTCGGGGACGATCTGATGGGCATACGTTTACAACAAAGATTTTTGACAATCGCGGCAAACAAGAAAACACTCTCAATGGCTGATACGATTCACCCCACCCCCTTTCGACGAAAAAATGTGCCCGTCGTACGGCAAGGTTTTCGGTCATGTCTTGCATGTATGAGGATGTTCGTATGACGCAAGCGCTAATTGTATTTGGAAACCAAACCGCTGATGAAATCGTGAGCGCTGCTGAGGAAGTATGCGGCGACCAATTTGATGCCATCCGAAAGTTTGTATTTCATGAACAAACTGGAAGCGACCCCGAGTTTTACAATTTCGTGCAGTCGCACTCAAATCTCAGCTACATCATTGGCCTGACTGATGTACGATTGAAGCCCAAAGCCCAGGCATTCGCTGACGGACTCAGCATGACGCCGGTTACAATCATCCACCCCACCGCCTATATCGCACCCTCTGCCACCATAGGAAACGGCGTTTTTGTCGCTCCTCAAGCGGTTATTTCCGTCAACGTAAACGTCGATGATCATTCCATCATTCATATCCACAGCTCGGTGGGACATGATTGTAAAATCGGCAAGTTTTGCGCGGTACTTCCTGGCGCTCGAATCAGTGGCAACGTCAGCTTGGGCAAAAGCGTGATGGTTGGGTCGGGTGCATTTATTTTCCAAGGCGTAACGATTGGCCATCGTGCCCAAGTGGATGCTTTGACGTATGTGAGACATGACGTGGCGGAGAAACAGGTGGTCTCCTGCAGAACGCGCGGCGGGTCGAATAAGACTTGATTCAGCTGTTGAGTTTTTTGACAGAATTTACAGAATCAACAGTATAAAACTCAATGTATTATCTGCGATTCAAGCATTGCTGCAACGTGCGATTGAGTTCAGGATACTTTCAGCATCCTGAACTCAATCGAAAAATAATTCTGTCCATTCTGTTATTCTGTCTAATTTAAAATACTGTACGATCGAGTGAATTCAGGCATTACATGCCTACTCGTCCGAAGTATTCTCATCCACATTTTGCTAACCGCTTCACGAACAAATTAAATGAACCAAAACTCTCCTGAACGAATTTATCTTTCCCCGCCCTGCATGATTGGTAACGAACGTGAGATGTTGCTCGATGCATTTGATTCCAATTGGATCGCTCCACTCGGCCCCCACGTGAACGCTTTCGAAGTGGAATTCGCACAACGTGTGGGCACTAAACACGCCGTGGCGCTGTCTTGTGGCACCGCTGCCATTCACTTGGCATTGATCATTGCAGGAGTAGAACAGGGCGACACAGTCATCACGTCATCGTTCACGTTTGTCGCGACAGCCAACGCAATTACTTATGCGGGAGCGACGCCTATCTTCATTGATTCCGAATCCGATAGCTGGAATCTTGATCCCGATTTAGTTGCTGTGGCTTTGGAAGAGGGTCTGCAAGCTGGCAAATTGCCCAAAGCCGTTTTGGCGGTCGATATCGTGGGGCAAACAGCCGACTACGAACGGCTGCAAAGTGTTTGTGCGAGATACGGCGTCCCAATCATTGAGGATGCCGCCGAGGCATTGGGAGCCAGCTACCAGGGACGATCGGCTGGCCAGTTTGGTGAAATGGGTTGCTTCTCATTCAACGGAAACAAGATCATCACGACCAGTGGTGGTGGCATGCTTGTCACCGATCGCGAGGATTGGGCTCTCAAAGCACGATTTTTGGCAACCCAGGCCCGCGACCCGGCGCCCCATTATGAGCACTCGCACATTGGCTATAACTATCGGATGAGCAATCTCTTGGCTGCAATTGGTCGAGCTCAATTAGAGAACCTCAACGTCCATGTTGAAAATCGACGTGCCATTTTCAATCGCTACCGTGACCACTTGGGAAAATTGCCAGGCATCGAATTGATGCCGGAACCAGAGGGTTGGTACTCGACGCGGTGGCTAACGATTTTGACCATCGATCCGGCTAGTTTTGGGGCAACAACTAACGACGTTCGATTGGCCTTGGAGCAAGAAAATATTGAGGCTCGCCCAGCCTGGAAACCCATGCATCAGCAACCCATTTTTGCCAACTGCAAGATGTACGGTGGCTCCGTTTGCGAGCGGTTCTTTGAGCAAGGTCTTTGCCTCCCCAGTGGAACGTCGTTGTCGGAGGAACAGCAAATGCGGGTCATCGAGATTGTTCAAAGCCTACAATCGACATAGCCGTTGTAGTTTGGCAGTGTGAAATACTTTTTTCTATGGAATCGCTACGCTGAGTTTGACGTATCTTTTGATGCCAATAAGGCTAGAGAGCAAGCTCTTATCTCGTCAAACTTCCCATCGTTCAATTTCTATCGCTCAGCAACTTTTCAACGAAATATAATGTCCAATCTTACCGCTGACTCTCTATTTCAAACGATTAATGATCAAACAGCTGTCTTGGGCGTGGTTGGCCTGGGGTACGTAGGGCTTCCTTTGATCGACGCCTATATCTCTGCTGGATTTAAGGCGATCGGTTACGATGTTGATGACGCGAAAGCTGACGCGCTCAATCAAGGCAAGAGTTATATTGCTCACATCGCGCATGAGAAAATTCAGTCATGGCTCGACAAGAAGAGTTTCGAAGCCACGACAGATATGAATCGGCTTAGCGAAGCCGATGTGATCTTAATCTGTGTCCCGACTCCCTTGTCAGATAGCCGCGACCCAGATCTTAGTTATGTAGAAATGACTACAGAATCGATCGCCAAAACTCTACGCCCCGGACAAATGATTGTGCTGGAAAGCACCACGTACCCTGGAACGACCAAGGACATCTTATTGCCGATTCTAGAAAAATCTGGCTTGAAGGCCGGCGAAGACTTCTTCCTAGCCTACAGCCCTGAGCGAGAAGATCCGGGGAATCCAGATTTTACCGCCGGAACGATCCCGAAAGTCGTGGGCGGACTTGAACCCAACAGCCTAAAACTGGCTCAAAGTTTCTACGAAAAAGCCATCACTGCGGTGGTCCCTGTTGATTCCTGTGAAGTCGCCGAAGCCTGCAAGATCCTCGAAAACACCTATCGCAGTGTTAACATCGCGATGGTTAATGAACTCAAAGTCTTGTTCCAAAAACTGGGGATCGACATTTGGGAAGTGATCGACGCCGCCAAAACAAAACCATTCGGATTCCAAGCGTTCTATCCTGGCCCTGGGCTGGGCGGACACTGCATTCCTATCGATCCGTTTTACTTGAGTTGGGTTGCTCGTAAGCATGAGATGCCAACCAAGTTCATCGAATTAGCGGGCGAGATCAACACCAGTATGCCGCTTTACGTTGTGCATCGACTGGCAGAGGCTCTCAATCAGGCTGGGAAACCGATCAAGGGCAGTCGGATTGGAATCTTTGGCGTCGCCTACAAGAAGGATGTCGACGATCCCCGAGAAAGTCCGTCATTCAAGCTGATGGAATTGCTGGGCGAACGGGGTGCGGAATTGAGTTATTGCGACCCGCATATTCCAACACTCCCTAAGATGCGACACTTTGACGTTCCTGAACTATCTAGCCAGGAACCAACACCAGAGTACCTAGCGTCATTAGATTGCCTCCTGATTGCCACCGACCATAGCGTTTTCGATTGGAACGAAATCGTTCCCCATTCAACGCTGGTGGTTGACACTCGAAATGCGACCCAAGACCTACAAATTGGCCAAGAAAAAATCCACAAAGCCTAGTTTTCCCCGAGCCCTTCGATTCATCACGGTTGGACCTCTAGTCCAACCGGTGTTCGATTTCGTAAAATCCTAGTTTGCTTCAGCAAGCGACCTGTTGTCTATCGATTGCCTGAAATCAATCCTAACCAAACCACTACTCTTCTCATGAAATATTTCGTAACGGGCTGCGCAGGCTTTATCGCCAATCGGGTCGCACAATTCTTGCTTGATGCTGGTCACGATGTTGTCGGAGTCGACAACATGAACGACTACTATGATGTGAGCTTGAAAGAGCATCGCCTCGACAAACTCAAGTCTTGTGAGCGATTTGAATTTCATCAAATAGATTTGGAGTCTCGAGACTCGGTCAAGAAAATCATGGACAACCATGATTTCGATGCGGTGGTCAATCTCGCTGCTCGGGCAGGTGTACGTTACAGCATGGTCAATCCCACGGTCTACATGACGACCAATGCGATGGCTAGTTTGTATTTGCTAGAAGAAATGCAGGAGCGAGGCATCAAAAAGTATGTCCTCGCCTCGACTTCGTCGCTATACGCCGGACAGCAAATGCCGTTTGTCGAATCACTTGCCGTCAACACACCCATCTCATCCTACGCGGCTTCGAAAAAGTCCGCTGAAGTGATGGCCTATTCTCATCACTTCCTTTATGGAATTGATGTTTCGGTGGTTCGCTATTTCACGGTGTATGGGCCGGCGGGTCGACCTGACATGTGCATTTTCCGTTTCATCAAATGGATTGATGAAGGCACCCCGATCGAACTCTTTGGTGACGGAACTCAATCGCGAGACTTTACCTTCGTTGACGACATTGCGCGCGGAACCATCGCTGCCTTAAAGCCCACAGGATACGAAATTGTTAACCTCGGCGGAGGACAACAACCAGTTTCACTCAATACCGTCATTGAAAAACTGGAATCTTTGCTGGGTAAAAAAGCTAAAATCACCAATCTGCCGTTCCATAAAGCTGATATCAAAGAAACCTGGGCCGACATTACCAAGGCCGATGAAATTCTGGATTGGCGGCCACAAATCTCGCTCGATGACGGTCTCGCCCAATGCGTTGGTTGGTACAAAGACAATCTGCCATGGTCTTCAGAGATCAAACTACCCTGATCGTCCGTTTGTCCAAAACCGACCAACTTTAGCGACATCCCAGTCCAGAATTCATGGCAACAAGGCTTAGGAACAACAATTTGGCCAGGTTGCCCACCAAAATTTGATTTACCGGTCTTGCCGTCAAAATTAGAAATTAGACTACGACGGGAAACCTTGGGTTCGATTTTCGTTTCGCCTGTCAAATGCCACGCAATAGAATTGCGATAGTGGGCAAAGTGGATCATCATTAAGCGTAAGCCTGAAACGGACTTTGCATCAAATTGACTCGGTAAGTTAGTCATTGATTCATATCCCCCACTCACTTCAAATCCGCTTTCCAATCATGACCACTGCCCCATCAAACCGAATGCGGCTCCCAGTGATCAAATCGCTCGGAGAATTCTGTTGCCGTATGCGTTGGCTATTCTCGCCCAGACTCCAATGTTGTTCTTGTACTTCTGGAATCTGTGGGGCGTTCCCCACTACCAACCGTTTGCAATCGCAATTCTGGCGACGATCGCTATTTCGGTTTATCGCTGGCCGTTCGATGTTCAACAACCGTTCCATCGGAGTGACCTCCCCCCTAAACTTGGCCCATGTTGAATGAGAGAATTCAAACCGGGGAAATGCCCGGAAAGGAATTTTCAGATGTCACATAAGCGTCACAGTGTTGATCAGATTATCGCTAAACTTCCCCGGGCGGATATTGATCCTTGGCAAGGGGAAAAAGGTTCCGAAGGTCTGCAGGCTTCTTGTTGTTACGGAACAGACTTATTACCGTTGGCGGCAGAAGTATGGCGGCATGCAGCCTGACATGGTGAAGGAACTCAAGAGCCTTCAGAAAGAGAATGCTCGTTTGAAGAAGATGGTTGCCGAACAGGCTCTGGACATGAAAATTTTGAAGGAAGCCTCAAAGGGAACTTGGTAAGCCCGGCACGTCGGCGTCGGACGATCAGTGAAGTTCGCCGTCGGTTGGGGCCAGCCAAAGTTTCGAAACGTCAAACCTGTCGGGTGCTTGGTCAAGCTCGCAGTACTCAGCGATACCAGTCAGGGCGTGCTGATGATGAAGCTGCACTCCTTCGTGAGATGCGAGCGTTGTCTTTGGAGCGTCCTCGTTTTGGGGCTGCTCGCATTCATCGCCTGCTCATTGAACGTCATTGGCGGGTGAACCGCAAACGTGTGTACCGTCTTTCATCGAAAACGCCGTTTCCCTGGAGGTAGCGAGAACAGTTGCTACCGACACCGAGCCAAACACAAAGATCGTGTGTGGTCGTACGACTTCGTCACCGACCGCACCGAAGAGGGTCGACAACTGCGATTGCTGGTCACGGTTGATGAATACACCCGTGAATGCCTGGCGATTGAAGTCGCTGGTTCGTTCACGGCTCAGGATGTGGTTGGCGTTTTGCAATATCTGTTTGCCGTCCGGGGCACCCCGGAAGATATTCGCAGCGATAACGGTCCTGAGTTCGTTGCCAAGAGGGTTTGTGGTTGGCCGGACCAAGCAGGTGGGAAGACCTTGTTCATTGCCAAGCGCAGCCCGTGGGAGAACAGTAACGTGGAATCCTTCAACGGCAAGCTACGCGACGAACTACTGAATCGAGAGATGTTCCTGAGTCTGTCAGAGGCTCGTTGGGTGATCGACCGCTGGCGAATGGACTACAACCACAATTGGCTACACAGCTCATTGAATTACCAAGCCCCTGCCGCTTTCGCGGCCGGCAGTGTTCTTCCGGCTTCGGCGACGCCTCAGCCTCCAGAACACTGCCTAATTACTTAACCTCTTTCTCTCACTCACACTGGTACTAAACCAAGCGGGGTGGTCACTTTTGCCATCGAATTGCTCGGACGGCGGGTGGTTTCAAGCGAATCTTGACAAAAGCCGAAATCACTTCGCCGCGAGAGAATTTAAATTGCTGCCGTCAGGTCGATTTACTCGTCTGCGGTCGAAGCAAGTTCTGCGGAGCCAGATAGTTCCGGGCGGAGATCGGCGTGGATTTTCAACAACGTCTCGTTAGTTGATTTATCGGCGTTGCAGGCAGTGCCCGAACAATCGTATTCAGGAATATAATCCTTCAGTAATTTGCGAATACTTGCTTCTCCTTCAGTACTTGCCGATTCGAGAGTGGCAACACACAGAAGTACATCGTTGTAATCGAGGACGCGATGGGTGGCCGCATAGATTTTTTGATGATCCGTGGGGATCATCGCTTCGTCTTCGAAGTAAAGTTCTTCGTAAAGTTTTTCCCCAGGGCGAGCGCCCATAAATTGAATTTCGATGGCTGACTCGGGAAGGCCCGCGAGTTCGATCATTTTTTTGGCGAGGTCAACAATTTTGACTTGCTTACCCATGTCGAGCACAAAAATCTCACCACCCTCCCCCATCGAACCGGCTTGAAGAACCAGCTGGGAGGCTTCAGGGATGGTCATAAAGAATCGAGTCATCCGCTCGTCGGTGATTGTGATCGGGCCGCCACGCTCAATTTGTTTCTTAAAGATTGGCACGACACTGCCATTGGATCCAAGTACGTTGCCGAAACGAACGGCAACAAATTTTGTTTTGGAGTATTCGCCGAGAGAGAGGCAGTAACGCTCTGCAATTTGTTTTGTACAACCCATTACGCTAGTCGGGTTCACCGCCTTGTCGGTGGAGACCATGACGAATTTTGTGATACCAAAATCGTTAGCGATATCGGCGATTCGTTTTGTGCCGATGATGTTGTTTCGGATTGCAACCCCAGGTTGCAACTCCATTAGTCCAACGTGCTTATGTGCTGCAGCGTGGTAAACAAAATCTGGTGAATGGTTTTCAAATAGCTCAGTGATTCGCTCCCGATCGAGAATGTCGGCCACCGCTGGTTCGAGTAAAATGTTGTCATTCTTAATCTGGCCTAGCTCGTTGTGGATCAAGAAGATGCTATTTTCACGATGGTCGACTAAGATGAGTTTTTTCGGTTCAAACGGCAGTAATTGCCGGCAAATTTCCGATCCGATACTCCCCCCGGCTCCGGTTACCATCACGGTTTTGCCTGTTATCTCATTTTTGATCCGTTTGTTATCCAACTGGACTGGGCTTCTTTGAAGCAGGTCTTCAATTTCAATTTGGCGAACTGGGATGAAGCCGCCGCCTGGATTCCGATCGACTGCGGATGGAATCACGTTAGTTTTTAATCCGTATTGATCGTAAAGCAATTTTAGTTCGGCAAGTTCTTTGCCGGGAAGCGATCCGGCGACTAGCCAGATCTCAGTTACGTCAAAATTAGCGGCAAGACGAGGGGCGTCTTGCATCAAACCGAGTATTGGCATTCCAGCCCGGCTCGATCCAACCCTCGATTTATCAGAGGTTAAAATGCCTACAATCTTTGTATTTGAGTTTTGTTGACTGTTGACCTGGTTTGCTAAAACTAAAGATTCGTAATGAGTGCTGATCATGAAGGCTCTATTCTGGCTCTCTGATGAATGCACCTTTGAAAACAAGCCTTCTTTTAGAAGCCGCCAGCTGGATCGCACCGCCGACATCATAATTCCGCTGGTCATCAGATTGATGATCAGGACGGAGCGTGGGATCATTCGCGACAAAATTAATTCATTGATTGCGGCAATAATCAGTAAACTGATGAATAGCGGTTTGACAAATGAGAGTAGGTCCCTCAACGTCACATAGCGCCACCAGCCGTGAAGTGTTTTAAATTGAAGAAAGCAAATCAATTCGATCGCAACGACAATTGGCATCGATATAATCATCCGGTCGCGAACATTTGCGTCGATCGCGAAGTCTAGTCGCAGAGCAAATGCTAAAATGTACCCGCAGGAAAAAATAACCGCGTGAGCGACGACGAGAACTCCAATTCGGTAGCGAAAAACCCAATTGGGCAATGCAAATTCCTTTGCCGAATCGAGAACAGTGAATTTTGGTTGATTGGATGACATAATTCGTGATGATTATCAAGGTGCACTTTTTGATTTCGACCTCTCCGGAGGCCGCAGGTAACGTTCGCCTTTGGTAGAGATGAGGTAGTGAGGATTGGTTGAATTCAAAAAATGAAAGAGTGTTCCGGACAGTGCTTGAAAACGCCACGGCCGTTTAACTCAGAAAAGTAGCGTATCACGCGTTTCGTGAATTGATGTTAGTCAGAAATAGAATGTTGGTCAAATTACCGCGCCCCCAAGACAAATGTACGGGCGGCGAGTGATCTGGGGGAGCTTGACGGCTGTACAGGTTGTGCCGGGTGTGATGGGTTGACTCTGGTTATAGTGCTGCTGGGGCGACCAATTTTACAGGCTTTCGAATTACGCGTCTTTTTTTAAGCGGTGCCTGAACTACAATGAGCTAACTTTAGAGACCTGCTCTCATTTTAAAACCTTGTAGCTTGCTTGAATTTTTGTCAGGTAAAATTTCTAGCGAACAAATTGTAACCATTCTGACTTTGTTTCTTTAGTGAATCTTTGATGTCAATAACACCTACACCTCCCAATCAGCCGACTGGCCTGATGGCGATCCAATCTCCCGCGAATACACTTGTGCAAACGGGTGCGATCCCGGCAATGGTTGCCACTGCTCAGCAGGGATTCGACATTTGGGGACCGGTCCAAAGACGAAAATATCTGATAACTCTTTTTTGCTTAATTGGAGCCGGGCTTGGCTACCTGAGTTATTCAAAAACAGATCGGACTTATTCCTCGGCAACCGAGTTAATGATTTCGACGCAAGCGCCTCCTTCGATGGTCGACGGAAATTTCCAGATCAATCAAGATTCTCTTTCAAAGCATTCTAGTCTGCTCGCGAGTCAACTCGTTCTTGGTAGTGCCGTTGCCGAAGGTAAGTTAGGGACGTTAAAGACATTTAACGACAATCCCAATCCTGCCGGTTCGCTCCAATCGATGATCAACATCAATGCATTGACTGAAGAGACTCTGCTTATTTCTTGCGTAGGCCCTTATCCTGAAGAGCTTCCAGTAATTCTAAAGAGCGTTGTAGCTGCCTACGAGAAGGTGATTCTCGAAGATTCACAAAATATTGGGGAGCAGACCATCGCGCTGGTTCAGAAACTGGCTGCACAGTTGAGTGATGAAAAAGAGGGAGCAGAAAATCAATGGCTAAAGCTGCGGCAAGACTTAGGGATAACTTCGCTGGATGACCTAGGCAATGTCTCGAATCCATACAACAAACGCTTGTTCTATCTCGAAGATCAACAATCGAAATTGAAAAGTGATTTGCTTGACGTGCAAGAGAGGGCTCAGCAGTTATCAAATTCGTTGAGGGAGAATCCAGAAACAAAGTTGATTGACCCTGTCATGGTTAAAGTCGCCGCCCTCGCGGCCCAAGATTACCTCAAACTAAGTTCCATCAATTACAGCGGAAGTACTAAAAATAAGCAGTTCTCTGCCGAACTTGCTAAAAAGACAACCCTTGAAAATCGGTCTTGGCAACTAGAAACAAAGGTGATGGATCTCAGGTTTAACAGGGCGAGACTTTCTGAAACCTTTGGCAAAGGCAATAAAGAAATCGCATCACTAGACCAAGAGATTGCCTATTATGTTTCTCAAAAAGAAAAAGTCGATGAAGATATCCAAGCGATGGACAAATTTCTTGAAGAACGGGCAGTTGATTCTGAAAACAGCGCTAACCCGGTAGAGACCGAAGAGTCGTTCCGCGACAAGGAGCGCCGTGAGTGGATCACTATGTATCAGGAATCGTTAGAGCAGGAGCAGGAACGATTGATTGCGCGTCTAACCGCAGTGCAGGTAGAGCGGGCGACGGTTGAAAAAAATGCCTCTAAAGTTTCGATGGGAATCGTCGAGCTCAATATGCTACAGCGTCAAATTGATAAGAAAGATGCTGAAGTCAATCTGCTGCTCGAGCGATTGTCCGAAATGAACATCATGGCCAACAACTACACGCAAACCAAAGTGCGAACACTGGACGAGCCAAAGCAAGGGCGGCAGGTTGCTCCTAACTTGGTTAGATCGGTCGCACTTGGGATTGCGGTTGCGTTCATAGTCGGGTTGGGGCTCGCGATTTTAGTTGACCAGAGCGAACTTGCATTCCGAAGCCCGCACGAAATATTTGAACGTCTTAATGTTCCTGTGGTCGGTCGAATTCCAAAAATAGAAACTCGCGATATTGAAGCGGAGCATGGTCATCCTTCGTTAGTCACCGCACACAAACCTTCTTCGACCGGCGCTGAATCATTCCGTGACGTGCGAACCGGTTTGTTTTTCCGTGCCAATGCAGACGATGTCAGGATGATACTTTTTACGAGCCCTTCTCCAGGTGATGGGAAATCAACCACAATTTCGAATATTGCAATTTCGATCGCCCAGTCTGGTAAACGGGTTGTCCTTGTCGATGCTGACTTCCGTCGTCCTCGAATCCATCGTTACTTTAACGAGGAAAACAGTCCTGGAATATTGGATTTACTTTCCGGAGAAAAAAGTCTTTCAGAGTCGCTTCGCCCAACGAAGTTGCAAGAAAACATATACTTGCTGACAACCGGAGGTCGCCCAGCGAATCCGGGCGAGCTGGTAACCTCGCAGGCTTTCCGCGATTTGCTGGCAACCTTAAAAGAACAATTTGATTATGTCTTGATCGATTCGCCACCGGTCCTTCCGGTTTCCGATCCGGTGACAATTGCCAGTCTTGTTGATGGCGTTTATATGGTCACCCGAATTCGGAAAGGCGTCAAGCTAACGGCCCAGAAAGCCAAAGATACGCTCGATACAGTCAATGCGAACTGGCTGGGTATTATTGTCAACGGGATTGATGAGAATCCACATTACAGTGAGTATGGATATCAGTACGGCAACTACTCTTACTATGGTGGCATGTACGGTAGGTACTACGACACGCGTAGCGTGGCGTATCGCGATCGAATTAAGCCGATCATGGATGTTAAGTCTTAGCTGTCGCTTGCTGTTAGTCTCGCGATCGAGCTATCTATTCCACATCGCAAATGCGCACTCCATGCCGAAGTGAACTTAATTTGTCGTCCCAAGTAGGGATGAATTCCTGAGCAATGTAGCCGGAATAACCGGTTGCAAGAATGGCCTTGATAATCGGTGGGTAATTTAATTCCTGTTGGGCATCAAGTTCGCATCGCCCGGGGTTGCCTGCGGTGTGAACATGTGAAATGTAATCTGAGTTTTCTTGAAAACGACGAATGGGATCGCCATTCATAATCTGCACATGGTAGACATCAAAAAGTAATTTCATGCGTGGGGAATCGACAGCCTTGATCATGTCGATGCAGCGGTCGATGTCATCGCCAAAGTATCCGGGATGCCCTTTCATCGGATGTGAGCTGTCACGACTGTTTAGCATTTCCAGTACCACATTAATCTGTTGTGATTCTGCGTAGTCACAGATTGGTTTCCAAAACTCGACGCAGTTGTTGAAGGCTTGCTGATCACTAATGCCCTGCTCTCGCATTCCAGTAAATGCAATGACGCCGGGACTGTGCCATGTTTTCGCCAAGTCGATTCCTTCATTCAACTTTTGGCGGCAGAACTCGTGGTTGTTTGGATTGATTGGTCCTCGCTTAAATCCGTGACTGCTCGTGATGGAAACTCCGAGGCCATGTTGTTTCATCAACGGGTAGTGTTTTTTGTCTAAGCCTTCCATGGCAGAGAGCCCCATCGCGGCGCAAGCGGGAATGAAGTCGCTTATTTCAATTGGATTAAAACACCAAGCCATAACGGATTGTTTTGCTCGTCCGTGTTGGATCCGGTAGTCAGGATCTGGGATTGAATCGTCGTTCTTCGCGGTGACATTATCAGCGGCCGCAAGTCCAGCGATGCCAATTCCGCCGAACAGCGTTGCCATGCTTGATTGAGCCAACCATTGGCGACGAGTGTGGTTGTTTTTAGATCCCATGATTCATTTTCTCTTCAATAGAACGATAAGAATTCGATTTAACTGGATGGTCGAATTTTAATTTTACCAATTATTATTTACTGCATGCGATCCAGGATTTCCCAGCATTGCAATTGCATGCGGGGTAAGTGGAACGGGCCTTTCCAGAGATTTCCTTTCAGCGGTGAACTGATCTGCCCATCGCGGCGTAAGTACCCGTACCATTCCCCGAATTCGGGGTCTGCAAAGTGCTTGTGTGACCATTGATGCACTTGCTGGTGCCATTTTAAATATTTTTCATTTCTCGTTAACTCGAATGCCATTAGAGTGGCGATTACAGCTTCGTTGTGAGGCCACCAAAATTTCATGTCGTGCCAATATTCCTGAACGGGGAGTTCATTGACGCTAGTGAAGTAAAGCAGGCCGCCATGCTCCTCATCCCAGCCACGATCCCACATCCAATCCAGCATCAGCAAGCCAGTATCAATCATATTCTGGTTGGCTCGCTTTTTTCCCTCGGCCATGATGAACCAGGCGCCTTCGATCGCGTGCCCAGGGTTGAGCGTCCTTCCGTCGAAGTGATTTGAAATTTCACCATCGGCAGTGACGGTTTCCATCACACACTCGATGTCTGGTTTCATGAAGTCATTTTGAATCGAGCGAATACTATCCTCGATCCATTGGTCTGCAGATTCCAGCCCAATCGATTGTCTTAATTCCGAAGCGGTATTGATTGTGATCATCGGAAACCCAATCGACTTGCATGGCCGAACCTCAGTGAATTTTGGTTCGACGCCATTCGGATCAATACTGTGAGATACAAATTGAAGGAAACACCGTTCAGCAAGATCAGCGTATTCCTGTTTTTGGGTTGCTAACGCCAGTTCTCCAAATGCGATCGCGGCAAAGGACTCGGAGTAAGAATAACGCCGTTTTCGGATGGGCTGGCCGTCGCGGGTAAGATGAAACCACATCCGCCCGTCGGTGTCATCGAAGGCGTGTTTTTTTATAAACGACAACGTCTTTTCAGCAGTCTCCAGCCAGAGCGGTCGGTTAGGATTACCCTGACACAGAGGGTGATTGTAAAGCTCTCCCAGTAGCCAGGCGAAACGCCCTTGAATCCAAACGGATTTATCAGAATCAGCAACTTCCCCTGACTGCGTGAGTGACGAGATTAAACCGCCGTGCTCGTGATCGATACCGTGACTAAGCCAAAAGCTCAGGGAATCGTCGAAAAGATATTCGTCGTAAGGATAGTCTAAAATGTCCATCAATCTAGAAACCTAATTTGTTCATATTGAAGGATTGGCAGATTAAGTTAAGGAGATTTTAATTTTTGGACATTCTCTTCGACTTTTTGACAATTTCTTCTTGGCTCTCTAAAGAAAAACTATTAAGGGGAACACTGAATCGTTTCTTATTCTGATCTAAGAAAATTACGTTGTCTCCTACCCGACTTTGTAAACTGGCCCATATAAAATCTCTGTTGTTTTTGGCGAAATAAAATTGATTCTGCGTACATCCATAAAGCCGCGAAGATTCGGCAAGAATTTTCGCGTTTTCATTTAAATTTTTCAAGGCAAACTCGACTTCCACTGGGAAGGTTCGCTCATGGCGGTTTAGTGCGGCACGTCCGCTATTACAGCCTTGTCTTCCAAGTGCCAGAATAATTGCACGCACAGAGTCTCTGTCGAACTGGTTGTTCATATTTACCTCTGCGGAAGAAAGTATTGTGAGAAGTAGCGGTACCGTTGTGTAGTATGTTTCAGGGAAATTAATCTGCGTAGATCCGATTGAAACAGATGCATAGGTTCTAACTTTGGTTCGCCCAACATCAATAAGTGGCAATGTAATTGGTTTGCTTAGAAAATCTTTTTCGGGTGGTAGGAATAAATCTCCGCTAAATGCAAACTGCTTCAAATAGTCGATCGATAGTGAATTCCACCGAGAGAGTGCTAGGATGAAATCTTCAGGATCATATTTGATTTGAGGGAAGTTTTGCTGGTGTTTTCTTGCTCCTCGGTTGATGATAAACTCCAAGTTTTCTTTTGAAGTGTTGCAAGTTTCAGCAAAGGCCATAAGGGCTTCATAAGCAAGTTCCGAATTATTTGTTTCTTTGACGATCCGCTCAAGTTCACGGAGTTGCTTGTTGGTGCTTATCTTTAAAATTCTCAATTGACGACAGACTTTAATTTGAGAATTCGGATCATCTTTAAAAAGGCGAGTTTCAAGTTTTTCGGCCGCCGTGCGTGACTTAGCAATTGCCTGAAGTTCCTTCTTAATGTATTTCAGACGATCAGTGTCTTTCTTAGAAAGTAGATTTATTTGAAGTGAGGTTGTTTTTCCAGAAGAGAGTTTGACCGAAACAGTTTTTTTCCCAATAGAAACAAGGTGCCCTACGCCAATTGGCGTCATGTCTTTTTTGTCGAATTGGTAAAGCCGATTACCAGTGACCCGACCAATGTCGTTTTCTTGAGCTTGGATAAAGGCGGGGTGTTGGACGAGTAAAAGTGTGAAGAATATAAGATGTAGTCGTCGCATATAGATCCGCCAGTAAAACACGTTGACTTTACAGTCTAATCAAAAAGCAACGAGTTGATATCAAATTAAATTTTATAAAAACGTTTCGTCGCCATCCCAGCGGACAAATCCTTCGATAGCGGCATATTCTGCCATCCCCAGGGTATCATACAGTTTCGCAGTTCCGGAGTTCCGATCTTCGGCGCGCTGCCAGAATTCCCGGTCGTCGTGGCCGGGATAGACGGCCCGGTCTTTTTGCGATTCATGCTTGAAAATAGCATTTCGTTTTAGCTCGACTTCGCCGGGTGAAAGTGGAACTGCCATTTCGATTTCGTGCGGCTCCCATTCGTGCCAAGCACCTCGATACAACCAAACCGTGCATTGTTCATACCAAGATTGATCCTGAATCTTTTGAACTGCTTGAAGAATTGCCGAAAGGCAAACGCGGTGGGTGCCGTGAGGGTCCCGCAAGTCACCTGCGGCATAAATTTGGTGCGGTTTGAATTCTTCTAACAGCTTGGCAACGATGTTGATATCTTCCTCGCCAAGAGGTTTCTTTTTGATCGTGCCAGTTTCATAGAAAGGGAGATCAAGGAAATGCAGGCTTTCCTCAGGCACACCACATAATCGGGTCGCCGCTTTTGCTTCGCCTTTTCGAATGAGCCCCTTCACGGTTTGAACTTCGGGACTGTCGACTTCACCCGGCGTTTTATTTCTAAGAGAATTTTCGATGCTCGAATCAAGTGATTCTGTTTTAGCCGGGGCAACGCCAAACGTTTGATTGAAACTCGCCATGAAATCACAGAATCTCAATGCATCGTCGTCAAACACGGCAATGTTCCCCGATGTTTGATAGGCAACATGGACTTCGTGTCCTTGCTTTGCCATGCGGATTAATGTTCCGCCCATCGAAATTACATCGTCGTCAGGATGCGGTGAAAAAATCAAAACCCTTTTGGGGAAGATGTCATCATGCGGTCGGGAAACATCGCCAGGTTGCTTCAGCTCCGCAGGCTTACCCGCAGGCCAGCCAGTAATGGTGCGTTGTAGGTGTCGGAAAACCTGAACGTTGATGTCGTAAGCCGGTCCGTGTTCCGCGAGCAAGTCCTGAAGTCCCTCTTCGTTGTAATCTTCCTCGGTTAGTTTAAGGATTGGCTTGTTCAATAAACGGGCGAGCCAAATCACGGCCTTTCGAGTAAGTAAATCGGTCCATTCAACTTGCTCGACCAACCAGGGGCAGCGAAAGCGCGTTAATGCTTGAGCTGCAGAAATGTCGAGCATGAACCGGCAATGGGGGTGCTCCTGCAGAAAACTAGCCGAGACCATTGGTGAAATATCCCCTTCTACCGCTTCGGCAACGATTCCTGCTTTGTGTTCACCGTAAGCGATGATATAGATTTCACTCGCACTTAAAATTGATCCGACACCCATCGTGATCGCTCGCCGGGGAACGTTTTCTTCACCAAAGAAATCACCGGCGGCATCAGAACGAGTCACGCGATCCAATGTAATCAAGCGAGTGGAGCTAGTTTTGCTTGATCCAGGTTCGTTAAATCCAATGTGCCCAGTTCGGCCGATCCCGAGAATTTGAATGTCAATTCCGCCGAGAAGTTCGATTTTCGTTTCATACCTGGCACAAAATTCGGGGACGTCCGCTTTAGCAAGTGTCCCGTCTGGGATGTTGATGTTCTCTGGCAGAATGTCGATGTGGTCAAATAAATGCTCGTTCATGAATCGCACGTAGGATTGCAATTCATTGGGTTGCATTGGGAAATATTCATCGAGGTTGAATGTCACAACATTTTTAAACGAAAGGCCCTCTTCCCGGTGCATCCGAACTAGTTCCGCATAAACACTGACGGGCGTGCTACCTGTCGCAAGTCCCAACACACAATTTTCGTCTTTGGCAGCACGAAACTTAATTCGATCGGCAATTCGACAGGCGATCTCTTTGGAAGCATCGATCGCTTGTCCGAATACCTGAACGGGTATTTTTTCGAATTGGCTGGAAACGGGTTCGCTGATGGTTAATTCGTGAGTGTCGGGAATTTGTCCAGTTGCCATGTCGTTTTTTTTGTCGTTTTTAAGTGGGAATGGAATGTAGGAAACGAATCACTAACTTAAGAATCTATTATCCAGTTTTTTTACGGCTTGATAAGTCCGTGCGTTAGCAGTTCTTTGAACGCGGTTTCAAGAATGATTTTTGCCGGTTTTGCGTTTGGCAATCTAATCACCATCGCTAAATCGATGTCGCTCGACGGTTGTTAGCTATTTTGCACCTGATTAAACACTCCAAGGCGCACGCATTGGAGGTATCAATAACTGACCTGCTTCCCGGTCATCCACAATGGCTTCGCGTTGCGGGTTCCAGTGAATAGGTCGACCGAGTTTCATGGCCATATTGTTAAGGTGGCAAATCGTCGCCGTTCGATGCCCAATTTCTGCGGTCGCCATTGGTGGTTTCCGACTGAGAACGCTGTCGATAAAGTTTCGATGGTGTCCAGGGCTTCGTCCCAAGCGAACTTGGAAATCATCGGGAATCGGATCGTTGATGCCCACGTTCTTCCCCGCCTGAATTTTGGGAGGGAGAATGTCACGGTTGGATGCCGATAAGGCGCCCCCGTGAATAGCAACAAACAGCCAGCCATCGGACCCTTCGAATTTTAGTCCGCGCGGGCCATCGGTTGTCCCAATCATTCGAACACCATTTTCATAAGTGTTCGTGAACTCGTACTCCCAGAACGCATCATAAGGAGAGTTTTTGATTTGTTTGCCACTCGCTTGAAATTTAACTGGTCCAGAGTTATCCATTCCTAACGCTAATTGAGCGATGTCGATAATATGAGCTCCGCGGTCAGTCATTTCACCGCCGCCGTAATTGAGAATAAACCGCCACCAGAAATGGCAGCGTTGGGGTGCGTAATCGACAGGTTGGGTGTGGCCTTGCCAAAAGTCCCAGTTTAGTGAAGCAGGCACTCCCGGTGATTCTAGTGGTCCGGTCGTTCCTTTGGCGGTCAGGTGGTGTGGCTGTTCACAGGGCATTTGAATTCGGATTGAATTCAATTTTCCAATGCGCCCATTGCGAACCAGTTCCGCGGCAAACCGGCAGTTATGACTTGAGCGTTCATGGCTTCCGCATTGAAGAATCCGGCCGGTTTTTTGAGCCGTATTCCGAATGGCTCGACTTTCGCCAAATGAATTAGCCAGCGGTTTTTCACAATAGACGTCCTTGCATTGACGCATCGCATGGACTGCGGCGACAGCGTGCCAGTGATCCGGCGTTGACACGTGAACCGCATCGAGTCCTTCGACTTGCAATAGTTCGCGGAAGTCTTCGAATGCTTGGCAGTCATTGGTTTTATAGTGTCCGTTGATTTTTTGGGTGGCAGATTTCAAGTGCTCTGAATCGACATCGCACGCTGCGATTACCTGCACGCGACCGTCATTAAGAAATTGCTGCGTGTTGTGCTTACCTTTTCCGCCACAGCCAATTGCTCCCATAACAATTCGATCGCTGGGAGCGACATTTTTTCCAAGACCAAGAGAAGCGGCAGGGACAAAATAGGGTGCGGCCATTAGCGAAGACGAATTTTTAATAAACTGTCGTCGAGTTGTGTTTGATTTCATGGTTGTTCCTTAATGGTGAAGCCTAAGGCCGCTGTCGCAGAAAGCAGAGGGTATCAAGTTTAAATAGAAACTTCCAAAGGTTGCTAATTGTGTCCTGTTCAAAACTGAATTGCAAATTTAGAAAGTCAAGGACTGCCACAAGACAGAAGGTGTGAGTCGGTGTACGGTTAAGACAAATTGCTCCAGTTGAGTGAAGGATTGCTTAGTCGGACTGTAAAAAGCAGTTCAATTGGCCAGTTCCAACATGGTTTTTTGTTGGGTCGCATCTCAAATGCTTTATACTGTCGTTTAACATCAGAGAGTGGAAATGCTGAGTGTGATAAGATTGGATCTAACGAGTCCGAATTCGATTTGCGAATTTGCTTCCGTAACTCAGTAGTTGTTTTAAACGAAATCAATCAAGCAGGTAGTCTACAGACCTGAGAGAGAATTGAGCGATGAGATTAGTTGGAATTTTGGCGATGGCGTTTTTAAGTGTCCTGTCTCAAACAGCGTTTGCAATTCAAGAGGTGGCGGTATCGCCGGAAGCGAGCTGGGAAGGATTGTCATCGAAAGTCATTGAAGTTGGTCGAGATGAAAATCAAGTCCAAAAACATTTAGACTATTTGACTAATCGAATCGGCCCACGACTGACTGGATCTGAAGGTCTACAAGCGGGATGCGAATGGGCGCGGGACGAATTTGAAGCGATGGGGCTGAAAAGCCGTTTAGAACAATGGGGCGAGTTTCCTGTCGGGTTTGAGCGAGGCCCAGCAACCGGAATGATGGTTTCTCCTACCAAAATGACGCTTGAATTTGGCACCAATGCCTGGTCGGCAGGGACGACCGGTCGGGATTTAGGCAAAGCCTTATTGGCGCCTCGATCCATGACAGAACTTGAGGCGATGCGAGACACGATCAAAGGGTCTTATATCATCAGTGAAGGCCGGCGTCGATTTGGTCGACCAACGGAGGAGGGAGGCAAAGATGGGGAAAAAGTGAAGCCGCTGACACGTGAAGAAAGAGCGGCGCTCGCGGATGCAATTATGGAATGCGAACCGGTGGGAATAGTTCGACCAACTTCGGATAATCTAATTTTGACCGGTGGTAATTATCGGATCGACATGGATTCTCTACCGAAGATCCCCAGCATCACTTTGTTAAAAGACCAGTGGAGTGAAATTAAGAAGCTGATTAAAGATGGAAAAGACGTGCAGCTTGCGTTTGATATTCGTAATCATTTCCGCAAAGGTCCTGTGCCGCTCTACAACGTCATTGCTGATATTCCTGGCACCGAATGGCCTGAGGAAGTCGTAATTGTGGGAGGCCATATTGATTCATGGGATGGTGCAACCGGAGCGACCGATAACGGTGCGGGTTGTGCAACGACGATGGAGGCTGCCCGGATTTTAATGGCTGCTAAAGTTAAGCCAAAACGAACGATCCGATTCATGCTGTGGTCGGGTGAAGAACAGGGTTTGCTAGGATCGAAAGCCTATGTATTGAAGCATGCGAAAGAGGTGAACGAGACGGTTTCAGCGGTCTTTGTACACGATGGCGGTACTAATTACTGTTCTGGCATTATTTGTACTCCAGCAATGAAAGAGGACTTTGAAAAAGTATTTGCACCCGTAATGAAGTTGGATGAAAGGGCGCCCTTCGAGATCCAAGTTACGCAGTCTATGCGAGCTCGTGGTGGAAGCGATCACGTGTCGTTTATTCAAGCGGGCGTTCCCGGTTTTTTCTGGAAACAGGCTGGCCGAGCAACTTATCGAACGACCCATCACACGCAGTTTGATACCTATGATTCCGTTGTTCCAGAGTATCAGGAGCATTCGAGTTTGGTCATTGCCTTAGGGGCGCTAGGCACAGCTAACCTTGATCATCTGCTTCCACGTGAGGGAGTCCAAGCTCCCTCATTGCCGAGCCTTCAGAAATCTAAATAAAGCCAATAATTCAGATAGCCTTAAATTGGCATCTGTAACTTTCTACGAACCCTGAGATTAAGGAAATCGTTCTGCAATGAGATTTAGCTTACTGTTATCTTCCGCCATGGTTTGCATGGCGATGTTATCCCAATCCCAAGTGACATCAGCCGTAGAAAATACTTTCGCGCGTCCAAACATTTTGATTGTGACTGTCGACGATATGAACTGCGACTCTGTCGGTGCCTTCGGTTGTGAATTGGCGGACACAACGCCTAACATCGACCAATTGGCTGCTCGGGGCATGCGCTATCAGTTTGCTCATGTGCAAGTGGGCAATTGCTATCCGTCTCGGAATGTAATGTTTTCAGGACGTTATCCGCATAACACTGGCGTAGAGGGGTTTTATCAAGTTAAGGATCCTGACTATCCTCACCTGGTCGATGCCATGAAAGCAGGAGGTTACTTTGTCGGAATTCGAGGAAAGGCCTCTCATTCGACCCCTTACCAGCCGTACGCATGGGACGCAGATTTATCGGTAATCGATGGTGAGAAACAAGATGTTAAAAATGCGAATTCCTATTATGTTTCGACGCGTCGGGGCATTGAGATGGCAAAGGCTGCTGGGAAACCATTTTGTTTGAATGTCAATATCTCGGATCCTCATAAACCGTTTTTTGGGATTAACTCCAAAGGGAAACTCGTTGACGATAAAAATGTGCCTTCCCATATTTTCGAGCCATCTGAAGTTCCAATACCCGGGTTCTTATTTGATCACCAAGATGTTCGTTTGGAGCTTGCTCATTATTACTCGTCGGTGCGGCGGGCTGATGATTGTTTTGCTGCAACGATGAAAGCGCTCAACGAATCGGGGCAAGCAGATAACACAGTAATCATGTTTCTTTCCGACCATGGAATGCCGCTTCCGTTTGCTAAGACAGCACTCTGGCATCACAGCACGCATACTCCATGGATTGTATATTGGCCTGGAGTGACGAAGCCCGGATATGTCGATCGAAAGCACATGATTTCAGCGGTGGATTTAATGCCAACGGTTTTAGAGATCGCTGGTATCGACGCCCCTGATGGATTTGATGGCCGTTCGTTTTTACCGACCATTCAAGGAGAATCGCAAGTCAATCGAGAAGCGGTTTACAAAGTCTACAATGAAAATTCTGGTGGCAATCGCAGTCCAATGCGGAGTGTCGAAACGAGAAAATTTGGCTACTTGTTCAATCCTTGGGTCGATGGCAAG
>CALKNI010000149.1 GCA_938091115.1 uncultured Pirellulaceae bacterium
CATTTGCGATCCGGAGAAAGCTGAAAATTTGAATGATGGTAATCCAATGTTGTCACCCGCCGTTGTCGCTTGCCATCAAGCGATACTAAATGGTACTGCATGTAATAAGGATTTACACTGCAACTGTTGGCAACAAAACTAACGAGATTTTCTTCTTCAAAAACCTCCAATGAGTTTACTTGAAAATCGCCTTGCGTTACTGTTTGAAAAACATTCCCCTCAAGATCCCTGACTTCGTAATGTGTAAATCCAGTTTTGTCTGTCGGCCACAAAAATCTTTTCTTGTCTTTCAGAAACCGCATTGCCGGAGAATTTTCCTGCCATGTCTCCTGACGCTCCTCGATAATCGCTTTGCATTTGCCCGACTCGAGATCAACAGTCATTACCTTGAGATGCTGCTGTAGTCGATCCGTCCAATTCAACAAGACACGATCGCCTAACGGTGACATGCGAAGCCCATAAATGTATTCATCTCCCGAGCCACCGATGTCAATGCGTGTCGTTTTCTTCGATTTTAAATCGTAAACGAACAACTCCGAAATCGGATTTTTCGCGCCAGCCTTTGCGTAATACTCAGGGTAAAGTGAGGTGTTAATTTTTGACCACCCCCGAAGCAGATAAAACTTCTCAACGAGAGTGTCATCAAATTTATAGTAAATGATTTTGCTGGAATCTGGCGTCCACCACATGGCTTTCTTTTGGCCAAGCTCCTCCCCATAAACCCAACTGGCGGTCCCAAAATGAACGTCCTCATCTCCGTCAGTCGTGACATTTACGACTTCTTTTGTTTTTAAATTCTCAAGAATCAGGTTCCAGTCCCTGTACTTGGCTCGCCACTGTCCATTTGGCGACTCAACCTCGGTGTACTGCCTCCCCCGCAATGGCCGCCCAAGATACTTCCCAGTGCTGGCCCCCTGATCTGTTGTACGACGGCGGGACCAGGGCCTTGCTGCATTGGGCGTTCCCGAAGAGGACTTGGCATCATCTATTTCGAATTTTTGACTCGCTGAAAAATCAAAGCGGTAACGCTTCCCAGCCGACGTATAATCTACTGAATCTTCATTCCATTGAACGTTGGCAACTACCCCCGGCATCGCGGGCGAAGTTCGTTGCCCCATCGCGGCCGCGGTAAACAGGCAGACACAAAAAACAAAACTCGACAATCGAATTACAATCTTCAAACAGGTCAACTTGCTCACGATTTCACTCTCACCATAGACAATCATCAACTGGAACTTCCAATATGCATTCTAGATGATTCAATCGAGCATCACCATCAACACCCCCGGTCTTAAAAAAAACATACAATCAAAACGTGCACAACTCCAACCCAACAAATGAAGCAAGCCTCGGCTATCAGCACCATCTTGAGAACCTATGTGGTTCAAAATGAAAACATGAACTCGGTAGGTGTTGCTCCCGCTGACTTTGTGATCCAACCTGACATTTCCAAATTTGGAATCACTGAATTGGCACGCGCTGACGAAATGGCTGAAATCGGGAAAGCGAAAACACGTGAATTGATTTCAAAATTGAGGGAATTACTGTGTGTAATCGACCCCCTCTCTTTAAGTGAATTGTCACGGAACCATCAGTGATGTTCGCAGTTGTGCAGTCGAAAAATTCGTTACAACGTGAAGGAATCTCCCTCCGAGTATACAATTAATGCACAAAACGCTCGCCGCTGCGACTTGCAACTTCTCTAATGCTTATTGCTTCATTTAAAGTATTCTAGAACGAGTTGGTCAATAAAAGTAAACCAAGATCACAACTTTTAATTTCATTAATCGCACCAATGCCAAACACAAATTCAGCGGAAGTAGATCGATCAAAGATTCGAAGCTCGTTCATAAAAAAAATGGGATTGCTTCACCAGTTCCATTTACTTTTTGACAACATCCCCGGGATCTACTTTTTCGTCAAAGATACCAAAAGCCGAATGATCTTCGGCAGCCAATCTTTACTTGCGCGACTCGGTTTAGAAAATCAGGATTCCCTTATCGGCACAACTGACTACGATCATTTCCCAAAACATGTTGCCGATCGTTTTGTACTCGACGACCAACAAGTCATTTCTACTGGCAAATCACTCATCAACCATCTCGAACTCTGGTACAACGAACAACGCCTGCTGGACATGTTCGTTACCCAAAAGCATCCCGTGTATGGTGCCAACGGAAATATCATTGGTGTTATGGGCACCGTACAAAGTTACGAAAACAATAAAAAATCAATTGTCCCGTATCTCGAGGTCGTTGAAGCGGTAGACTATATCAGGGAGCACTATTCGCAAAAGATTAAAGTACCCGATCTGGCGGCACTGTCGAATATCTCTCCGCGACAACTCAACCGAAGATTCCTAAGTGTCTTTGGAATCAACGCGCAACAATTTTTAATTAAGACGAGAATTCAGTCCGCCTGCGAAGCACTTCTCAACAGTCAAAAACCCATTTTAGAAATCGCAATGGATGTAGGGTTCTGCGACCAAAGTGCCTTCACGCAGCATTTCCACAAACATGTGGGAGTAACACCTCATAAATACCGCATCCAATCAGGCTCAGTTTTTCGGCCCTCAATTCAATTACCGCGAACAACCTAAAACCACCGTGCGTCAATCACTGGCATTCCTGGTTCAACTCGCGTCGCTATAAGAAATCTCTCATTTTTTTTCATTAATTCGACGTCGCTGTGTATCCAGTTTGAATCTTCCGGCCGCTCATTGCCAGATTCAATCCTACTCAAACCTTGACTACTGAAAGATTCAGCCGATGCCTTCTGCCCGATTGTCAATCCTAACTGTCGTTTTTGCCTTCACCATTCAAGGACCCGCTTTTCAAGAGCCAGTTTGTGCGGACGACCCTCTGCTGTGCCTCCCTGGCAAGGTGATTTTTGAAGAATCATTTTCAACACCGTCTCTCGACTCACAATGGACTATTCCCAAAGGTGACTGGAACATCATCGAGCAAGCTCTTCGCGGAAGCGAATTACCAGCGGACAAACATGCTGCTGTCATTCGAAAAGAAGCAGATTTCCCGAAAAACTTTATTTTACGGTTTAAATTTAGATTCAATGGTGGGAAGGCAATTCACTGCTCCTTTAATGGAAAAGGGCATATCTGTCGGGCAACTCTGACCCCTGAAGGCTACACGCTTAAGGGAGAAAAAGTAAAAAGTGACCCGGAAGATCGTGCGGTGACCGTAGGGCAAGTCCAACAGAAATTTGCTCCTGGAAAATGGCACATCATGCAAATCGAAGTTGCTGGAAACGAATTTGTTGCCCAAGTCGATGACGGACCCATCGCTTTTGGCACTGACCAAAAAATCGGTCGACCCAAAACTAACTTTGGGTTTCCGATGTCGGGCACCTATTCCGAAATCGACGATATCAAAATCTGGAATGCTAAATTGAACCCGAATTGGGAAGCCAGAAAAAAGACCCTCACCCCGAACAAAATTATTCCACCTCAACCACCGACCCTAGAAAAACGATTTCAAAATCTTGACAAAAATGGTGACGGCTCGATTTCTCTAAAAGAATTCACTAATCCCAGAAAAAAAGACAATCGGGCAGCAGCCGAGAAACAATTTCAACGAAAAGATAAGAATCAAGATGGGAAAATGAGCCTTGAGGAATTTTCACCAGCAAAGAAATAAGCCTGCTCAACGCTAACTAATAAGACGAGACACGGGCGAGGCAGTTCTCTTAGGCGAACGTGACTTAAGAACTAGAAAACTGATCGTCGAACGTCCACAATTTGGTTTTGACTTGCCACGTTTAATCGGACTTGGGACGTTCAATCTTGTGCTTCTGGATCAATTCGTGCATAGCCTGCTGGCGCTCGGGGCAATCTGGCCATTGGTCAAAAATCGTCTCGCCAAGCGGGGTCGTATAAACTGGAATCGCTCCTGCTGAAATCAAAGCATCAATCAGTTCAGCGTTGCCGTCGTACACACAACAATGGATGGCATTAAACCGAACCTCGCTCCCTACATTGGGGTCGGCACCATAAGCGAGCAGGATTTTCGCCGTCTCCGTCTTCTCCAAAACGCATGCATCAAGTAGCGGAGTGTCACCAAAATCGTTTCGCCGTTCGGGGTCGAACCCTTGCTGAAGCAAAAATTCAACATCCGATGGAGATCCCTCGAGTGTAAAAAAATGCAATGCATTCTGCCCCAAATCAATTGAAATGGTAAACAACTTCGGATTCATTTGAAGTAAACGACAAGCCTCATCACGATCGTGTTTAACTGCTTCAACAAACCTGCCGACTAGCGACTGACTCTCGACCAAGATACATCTCCCTACAAAAACACAACTTCGAAAACCTAGATGTGCATCCTCGCTTAACCAGCTCCACTCGAAAAGGAGGTCACCAAAAATCAGAATCCAAATAACTCCTGAAAAGCGGATTGGCTAGACCAGCAGACCATCGAGTTACCGCGCCCTGACTGGGCAATACGGAGTTGCGAGAACTGTCTGAGAACCTGCGTCTCAACTTAGCCTACACGAAAAAAATAAATCGTTCACATCGCTGAACACACTCTTAACACAATTACCGACTGTCGACTTTGACAAATCAGAAATCTAAATTTTCGCGACTAAAAAAGCGTCGACGACGTATTTGCTGCAAACCTAAAATAAACAGGTTTTACCAAAACGCCGGATGCTAGTCCCTAGCTCCGGCGTTTTTTTATTACGTTGATCGGTCTTTAATCAGTGTCCCTCGAAAGCGTTCTCTACCTCGAACCGATTGTCAATTTCTTTAATATTCGCTTCAGGCGTGTTATTAAATTTCAAAGGTTTAACTCTCGGTCGGTGATAGCAATGATTCTCTTTCAGCGTATTTTCACCCGCTAGATGAAATCGTATCGGACTGCACTTAACGCCTGCGATCACATTCTCCTGCACCAGAATTTCTGAACTTCCTTGATCCATAAAGATTCCGTTACTTTCAGCCCGACCATGATTCGATGGGATATTACTGATATGGTTACGCGACAGCACCGTGCCCGGTTGCCGACCAAGTGTATAAATCCCGCCACCATCCGAAAGCTCAAGCATGACGTCGTGGATGCGATTATTGCAAATTCTGTTTTGCTTACACCCGGATGGCTGGTCATTCCACTGCCAGCCCACCGAGACTCCGGAGTAGGGCAAATTAAAAATCTCATTGCTGATTACCTGTGTCTGCTTCGCAATTCCAATCCAGACCCCGACGCTGCCAAATAGCACCTTACCGCATCGCGAAATCTGATTGTCTTGAATCAAATTCCCGTGACAGACAACTGGTTTGTCATGGCGATCTTTTCGCGTCACCGTTTCCCCAACCATTACACCGCAACCACCAACATCCTCGATCTGCGAAGATTTCACAAAACAATTACTAGTCTGCCTTCCTAAATAAATCCCCCCGCCACCCAAATGTTTGAAAGTCGATTTCGAAAACCCACAATCCTCTGCGAAACTTAACTCGATGGCGGCTGGTAATCGCAGATGGCTCGACTCTGTTTCAGTATCGAGTTTCCGGAGGTGAGCAGGGAGCAGTCGATTCTCAAAGTAACTCGCCTGAATTCCACCGTACCCACCTGACGGGAGTGGACAGGAACTATACGAAAAACAGATCCCGGAAAACTGAATTCCTCTAGCCGGTTCTAATTCAGATCCGACAATTCGCACCAGTGTCTCCAACCTCGGCACCGTCATTTTCAATTTATTAGGATTTTGGCCTGTCTTTAGTACGAGCTGGACAACCCTCTGCTCCCTATCAAAAAAAAACTCGTTGGGAGCATTTAAAAAAGACCGACTATTTTCGAGAAAAAACCGGGGGTCTTGCTCGAATCCGTTAATTCGAAAAAAGTCATGCGGGCCGCCAATTCGCTCAGCCAGCTTAATTCTTGAGTCCTTCAAATCGATCTCTTTAACGCGCACCCGTGAAATCGACCAATCGTGCAACAGGGTTAACTCTATCTCTTGAATATCTTCCGTGTGAGTCCATTGGTCAGAATTGAATTCAAACTCTGTTCGAAAATCCCCCATTGCCCGCCCCACGCGGAAGTATCCAAAATCGGGGTGTCTCGCCCGAATCCCTCTTTCTGAGTTAATGAACAATTGACGCGGAACCAAGAACTTCCCTCCACCGTCCTCTTGTGTCGAATTCTGCCCATACTCCCGCCACGCGGCTTCCCAAAGACCTTTACTATTCTTTTCCCAATTGCTTAAGTCGGCTCCACCACTGAACACGACTATTGCTCCAGGAGCCGCCTGATAAATGACTCGTAATTTTTTTGGGGGCGAATCTCCCAGTCCGAACTCTAGAGTTTTATTTAATTGATAAACTCCCTCAGCAATTCGCACCTCCACGTCACCCTCTAGGCCATCAAAAATCATTTGCCGCACAATTACCTGAGCACGTTGGACCGATCTAACGGGGAAGTTCGAAGAGCCATCATTTGAGTCGTCCCCGGTCAAAGCGACAAAGACTTTTTTTGAATCCGCGAAACTTAAATTCAGTGAAAAACCATCAACGGCGAACCACATTAGGATGGCAAAGGTTATCGATTTTAAAACCGTCATAGCAATCGTTCCAATTCGAATTCAACTCGCCAATTTCAATCTATTTTCTGACCTGAACTATCTCGAGACTTTCGTCAGTCTTTGCATGAGCCACTCGGTTTCGCGAATGCTGGAATCGAGATGACTGAAAATTTCTCGGTTAAGAAAATCGCAACACAAGCTACCGCAACTCCCCCTAGCAAATCCACTCCATAATGCCAGGCAAGATAAACAGTGCTTATTCCAGTCAAAATAGCAAACAGAGAAGCCACCACGAGAGTCAGCCTCGAAAACCTAAAATACCACGCCAAAATAATGACATGTGAAAAATGAAGTGACGGAAAAGCCGCAATATACATCCACGGCAGAACAACGGCAGTTGCGGGATTCTGACTAATCTCGTTTGTCGTTTTAATCAGTTTAACTTGGGCTTCATGCGTTACAGGGGAGAGATTCTCACATGTGGCAGACTCGAAAATGAATGCTGGGCCATAGGCTGGCAATAAAAAGTAACTTAACACACCAATAAAATAGCCAACTAAAATTGCGGTCGTCAGTTTGCGCGCCCGAGCAACATTCCCGGCACAGGCCAAATAAAGAATCGAGATCAACAAAGAAGGTGCAAAAGCAAAATAAATAAAACTGAGAAAATTGGATGAAGAATCAGGCAGCAATTGCCTCGCGATCAACCAACCATCATTTCCAAGGATCCAGCGATCAATTTCCCTCAACCAAAGATCATTGCCGTCATCGACTCCAAGCAAGACTCCCGTTTTAATATGCGTGTAAATCCACGAGCACAGAAAAAACAAAAACAAGCTTCGAGCAATACAAGAATACACTTCAAGCCGAGAATTCTGATTTTCAGAGAGACTCTTCTTTTTTCCAATTACATTGACCAGTTCGCGGCCAACGACGAGACCAAGCGTTGCCGCAACAGCGACGACGATCAGATAAAAACAAATTTCTAGGTAGATCTGAAGATCAAAATTAATCGCTACATTCCAGCGAAAGCAGAGCAGTAATGCCACTGCCAACATCACCAGACTCACGGTCCAGTCGAGCGGCAATCGTATCTTTCCAGACTGAATCGCTAAACTCGATCCTTCACTATTATTTGATCTAGTTTCCATCCCAGTATTAGATCGATCTTGTTGAGTAATTGGCAGTCCGCAATTCACATGCGTTACCGCGACATACTCGGCGATCGCACTTAAACGCTGATTCCACTACTTAGATTTTATTGCCGACAGTGTGCCATTGGCTAATTCATCTCCCGTGTTGCTGAAGACAGTCAATGAGCCATCTGCCTTGTCCCCCTCAAATTCCGCTTCGACTTCGATCGTGATAGACATCCCCTGGAAATCGACGGTAATGTCGAACTCTAGCTCTTTGCCTTTAAAACTCAAATTGCTTAACTCTTGACGCTCACCGTTCGAGATCGATACTCCAGAAACCCCTTCATCCGTTTGTTTGAATTCCCAAACAGCTTCATTTTCGCCTTGCGGCGTTTCAACCGTAACATCCCAAGTTCCCGTGATATCGATCTCAGAATCTGAAGGCTCTAAAGGAGTCGCATCTGCGTCGAGATCCCCAATGGCGTATTGAAATCCAGCGAGGTAATGTTCCAAAATCATAGGGTTGTAGTAAATTTCGTCACGATGCCCGAGGGAGCAATAAAAGATGCGCCCCTCTCCATACTTGTCGATCCAGCTAATTGGGTAGTTACCATCCTTTCGCTTACCTTTATTCAGTTTCTTGAACCCCGGATCGAGTGTCAGTAGCAACCGACGATCCGATGGCTTGGCGGTATCCGCTCTAAACTGATAAATTTCGTCAGTGATGGTGAACCCTTCACCCTTAAATACTTTATTCAGAGGATGGGTCGCATCGAGCAAACGAATGGGAACCGGTTCATGCCATGGGTGACCGTCAAACGCCCCTCCCATCATGTCGTTGTATTCTTTCCAGTCTTTATAGGTATCCGTTGCTGAGTGCGTTCCAGCCAGTCCCTTACCTCCACTCACAAAATCAACCAAACTCTTTTTAAGACGTTTCTCTCTTTCGAGCGCCTTGGCTTTTTCCACAGGATCTTTGGGCATTGGTTTTGGAAGAAATAGCTTTCCAGTGGTATTCAACATTATCACAGCATCAAATTGCTTTAGTGATTCTGGCTCAAACATCGAATCATCTTCACTATGCACCGCCTCAAATGCACCCGTTTTCTGACCCAGCATCACAATAGATTTAGCACCAACGGGAATCGAACCATGACGAAAGCCGCTTGTTTTAGAGAAAACCAAAACCTTTCGCGGCTTCTTCGGCTTTGCCAAGGAATTCTTAGGAACTGCTTTTTCGATTTTCTCAACTATGTCTGGCTTTACTTCAAACAACTGTGCGTGACTCGCATCAGTACTCAAGAGTAATAACAGCGTTAGAACGCCACCCAAAAAAGACCGCATGCAAATACAATTCATCATGACTCTCACCAAGGTAAACCAGACTCTGTTATTCAGTACCGAAGCTCTATGTTAACCTTGCAACTCCCTCGAGGGGAGACCGTTCCAAAAATTGAAAGAATGATTCAATGAACAGGTGAAGCAGCCCCAACCTAAGGAAAATCGATTGTGGCAATTTGGAAGGTCAACGCCGTCCCCATTAAATGACAGAGACGAAACCAATTATTGAAGCAAAACTGCTCAGAATCCAACAAAATTTGGAACTTCGGAAACGTGACGACTTCGCTCCGACTATCTTGGGGAGGCTGACTGCAGATTTAATATCTGCTAGTCTAAAAACTTAGGTTTCTCATTCTAAGTTGCCACGCAAAGCTAGAGGATCTCAAGTGAACGGTTACACCCTATTCACATCACTATTTTTATTGATCATCGCTCCGGCTCTTTCAATAGTCGCTCAAGACAACGAGGCCTTTTGGGAATCAGTTTATAAAGACAATCACGTCTTACAAATTGAAATGAAAATCTCACGTGAATCGTGGGACCAGATGCAACCCCAGCGCGATAAAAATGCACGCGGAAACGGGCGATTAGATTTCAACAATGAATTTAATTACGCCAAAGCCAATATCACAATTGATGGACAGCCATTTACCGACGCCGGTTTGAGATTCAAGGGAAACTCATCTTACCGATCCTCTCGGAGAGATTTGAAACGGCCTTTAAAAATCGATACCAATCGATTTATCAAAGGACAAAAATTGCATGGCCGAACAAAACTAAACCTTTCCAATGCATTCCTTGACTCCGCTTTCATGAAAGAAAAACTAGCCTACGGACTGTATCGAGAAGCAGGTTTGCCAACACCTCAAACTGGCTGGGCGAATGTCGTCCTTTCGATCGAAGGAATTGTCGACAAAAAGCCACTTGGCATCTATGTGGTAATCGAGCAGATGGACGAGCGTTACCTAAAAGAAAACCTCCAAGGTGATCCTCAACAGAGCGTTTTAACGAAACCGGAATCGCTTGACGATTGGGAGTATCTGGGTAAAGACCCCGATGCTTATCAACAGTACAACATCAAGTATGGCAAAACAAACACACAAACCATCCAACGCTTTATGGAAATAATGAGATTAATTCAAACAGCCTCCGACAAAGAGTTTGCTGAAAAAATCCAAGACTATGTTGATTTGGAATGCCTCGCTGGGTATCTAGCGGCTACAAGTTTACTTGCCAATATCGACAGCTACATTGGCATGCCGCACAATTACTACCTTTTGCTTAATGACCCGAAAGACAAATTGAAACTCCTGCCCTGGGATGTCAATGAAGCCTTTGGCACCTTCACCCTCTTTGGGCAGGCCGAGCAACTTGCTAATTGGGAAATTAACCGGCCCTGGATTGCGCGTCGAAAATTGTTGGAACGACTTTTTGAGACAGAAAAATTCCCAAATTTATATCGCAAGGCTATCAACCATTTAATGGAAGAAGCGTTTACCGAAAAACAAATTTTTGGACAAATTGATGAATTCAAAAATGCACTCACACCAGTAATCCAAAAACTGGGGGACGAAGCATTAGAGTCCTTTGAAATGGGAATCGAAGGCGACGACAGAGGGCGGAACTTATCCGTCGAGCGTAAAACCCTAGCGATCAAACCATTCGTAAAACAGCGAATTAAGTCGGTTGAAGCACAACTAAAAGGAACAGAAAAAGGCGTCTCTCTGTCGCGGCGACGCTAATCTCGATGCGCGAATCAAATGAAATTTTCGCCCCAGAACAAATACACTCTCTTTCATTCTGCACCTAATTCAACCAGTCGCTCACGTGCACTCCCCAATGCCTCCATCGCAATTTCAAAATATTCTGGACTGTCCTCCTGTAGGAGATTTTTCAGATAGAGCTCTGGGTCATCAACCCATTGCTGAAAAGCTGCCACAAACAGGCCAATGAACTCGTAATCACATATTTGCAGGGAACGAATGAACGCTCGATTGGCCGCTGGAAATACAGAACTGGGAACGTCGCTGATCGAAGACAACCCTAACAAGCCCGCGTAAATAACGAACTTGGAATGACTTTCGAGCATCTTGATTGCGAATTTAAGCGCTACCTCGTCAACCGCCGCCAAACGAGCAAGCGCGAACATAGCCTTGGCTCGAATCTGATCGTTCCGATTTTCAAGCAACAAATTCAACTCATCCACGACTGCAACACTTGCTTTCTTCATGGCCCCCGCAGTATTAATGGCATTTAACAGAACCGCAGGATTATCGGAGCGAAGCTTATCGAGCAAAGCCGATAACTGCCGAGTATCACTCTCACTCGCCACCTGTAAATAACGCAGCCCAATGATCTGCTCACTGGTTGATTTCTGAGCGACGGTCTCAAGCCAAGCATTTTGATCCTGCTTTAATTTCCCAGCCTTACTCTGTTGGGGGCGGAAAAATGAGTCGTTTTGTTTTGACAAATATTTCAGTGATTTCTGCGCTGGTTTTTTGATTACCGCAGGAACATCATCCAACCATGACGGGGCCGTCTCACCCCGAACCCAGGCCGACAGAGCAAACGCGTAAGCGAGGTCTTGTTGGTCAAGAAAAGGACGCGGGAACGTCTCCCATTCCGTCGTATCCCAAAATAAACCTTTCTCATTAACCAAATTAACCTGACTCAGTGGTACCCCGAGGCCCACACCCACTACAGCCAAATCAACAAATTCAGGCAGGTGATGATATTCAAACTCCCGCTGGCATAAAAAATCTCGAACTACATGATGCACAACTGCAGCAGCGGTTAATACAGGCTCGTCGGTTAACTGCGTCGTTATCTTTATCTGTCGTGTTTCCGAATCATATTCACCTGGCAAACTACCGAGGCCTTCACATGTTCCGCCGCCTCAGCCACCGCCGCCTGATTTCTTCAGCGTCTGCGGTTCCACTACAATCTGAATATCAGCAACATCGAAAGACAAATGGCCGCCAGCAAATTCAACGATTTGTTTGGGAGTTTGAAAAACTCCCACCAGAGAGTGAAGACTTTGATAAGGTAAGAGGAATTTCTCCACACCCAAACACTCTGCCAAACGCTGCAAAGCGTGTTCAATTCTCGCCTTCTCCATGTCCGGCAAATTGGGGACAGTTTTAAAAAATGCCATGATTACTAGCCATTAAGGTAATATCAAAAGATTGAACATACAGAATTTCAGCGTTCATCGCGAGTTGAATTGTGCGATTGAACCGGACCTTTACAAATTAGATTCTTGACTCCTCAAAAGATCTTTTCTGAAGGCTCATCCACTCCATTTTTTTCGCGATTGTCGAATTGGCAATCACATTTACTGAAGGGTTTAGAAATCTGCTGATCGAAGCATCAATCCAACTCAAATTCTCATCGTTCTAAAGGTTCATAAATGCGCGGCAAGCATCTCCCGTGGACACTAAATGCTTCTTTTAGGTCACGCCATAATTCTGGCAGACTAATTCTGCTTTGGAGCACTACGTTTTCCAAAGTGATTAGAGATCGTGTGAAATGAAATCAATTCGGCTAACGAAAACCCAAGTCATCAAATACCCGATTCTCAAGACCGACGTCAGCCCAGTGAATGGGAGTCCCCTCTCTGAGAATTGCGTCCGCTTCATTTTTTTCTAGTTTGCTCGCATCAATTCGGGTGCTCAAGAAACAATGGGGTTCTCAGAAGGAAACTCCAACCTCTGTGGAAAACATAATGGTAATTAATAGCGATCGCCACTCGGCCACATTGCGGCACCAACCGCATAGTCGATAATACCGAAAATGATGCAGAAAAACATCAATTCGATATTCGATTTTGAGCCGAAAGCCATCAACATGCGTCGATTCAAGATTAATATTTTCGAATGAGATACGCTCCTCTTCTAATCTCAAAAATAAAATTAAAAACATGGCTGATCAAAATAGCTCTTCAACACCCTCTGATGTAATTTCTCAGGCAACCGCGCCGGACGCTTGTGTGGTGGAGTTACCGGATCGGCGCACTCATCCAAAAAAAGATACTAAATTCGCACTATTGTTTAGCATCTGGTGTGCAATCTCGATTCTGTTGTCGGCGTTTCTGGTCTTTCAAATACAACCTGTCTTTTCAAAGATGATCCTCCCCTGGTTTGGTGGTAGTCCGGCAGTCTGGACAGCATGTCTGATGTTTTTTCAGCTGTCGCTCCTTGCCGGATACGCCTACGCCTTCTCGATCAACCGGTTACTATCTATTAAAGGGCAAGCAATCGCCCATCTTGCACTAGTTTTTGCCTCATTACTTTTTCTTCCAATCATTCCTGCAGATTCTGCCAAGCCAGTTGATGGTACCTTACCAATACTGCGAATACTCTGGGTTCTCATTTCAACGATCGGTTTGCCCTACTTCCTGCTATCCTCTACCGCGCCCCTTTTTCAAGCTTGGTATGCAGCTAAACTCCCGGGCAGGACACCCTATCGTTTATACGCGTTATCAAACGTAGGCTCACTTGTCGCCCTGCTGAGCTTTCCTTTCATCATTGAGCCAATGATGAGCAGTACATTGCAGGCGTACGCTTGGTCCGCAGGCTTCATTACATTCGGAGTCTTCACAGGACTAATGACCATCGTTATTTTCCGCACCAATAACGATCCGCTGATCGCTGCACCTGAAGCCTCCTTACCCGCCAACCAAGAAACCAGCGAATCAAAAATAACCTTAAAGAATTGGCTCGCCTGGATTTCACTTTCTACACTTGGCTCCTTCGCACTGCTCTCAATTTCCAACCACCTCACTGAAGAACTTACGGTCTCACCACTGATGTGGGTCCTCCCGTTAAGCCTATACCTCATCACATTCATTATTAATTTTGATCGTCCACAATGGTACAACCGCCAAGCTTGGGCAATCGCAAGCCTCGTAGGCATTTTCGCTTTCGCCTCGCTAAAAAATGAGAAACTAAACGAGCGATTTGATGTGCTGTTTAATAACTTAGGTATTGAACTATCGATCGCTGACTATGAATATGATGTCATTGTGCAATCCAGTTTTTCATTGGCTTCACTATTTTTCATCTGCATGCTTGCACACGGTGAACTCGTTCGAAACAAACCGGCGGCTAGTCGCCTCACCAGTTTTTATATGGCAATGGCAACTGGCGGAGCTCTTGGTGGCATGACCGTTGCTGTTCTTTGCCCGTATTTGTTCACTACATTTTTTGAAACTCCACTTACCTTGATTCTTGGACTTGCACTTACTCTGTGGATAATTTGCCAGACTGGATTTCACAAAAAACTACCGGCTGCTACGGGCACTAGAATTGCCTGTATTGCAATTGGCCTTTACATCTCGTTCATTATCCTCAATTGCAAGTGGAGCGGAGTGAATAAAGACACCTTTGCTCAATACCGGAATTTTTACGGAACGCTTCGTGTCGACACAGAAAACGTTGGCAACAGCGAACTTCTCGGCTACGGACTCTACCACGGAAATACTTTTCACGGATTTCAGTTCACAGATTCGGAACTGAGTACCCAGCCAACCACCTACTATGCTCACAGCAGCGGTTTGGGAGCAGCCCTCAAACACCTTAAGGAAAACAACAAATCTCTACGTGTCGGCGTTGTGGGCCTTGGGACAGGAACCACCGCAATCTATGCCCGGGAAAATGACTACTTTCATTTCTATGAAATTAATCCAGACGTGATTAGCATCGCCAAGAAGACCTTCTCATATCTCAAAAATTGCAAAGGAACAATTGAAACGACGCTTGGCGATGCAAGAATTGCGATGGAGCGAGAGGAAAACCAGAAATACGATTTAATTGTCCTAGATGCATTTAGTGGTGATGGCATTCCAGCACACCTTTTAACAGTGGAAGCTTTTGAAGTTTACCAAAAACACCTTTGTCCAAACGGTATTGTCGCAGTCCATATTAGCAACCGCTATTTGAACCTCTTTCCTGTCGTCGCTGGAATCGCCGGCCATCACAATCTTGAAATGGTCTACATTGAATATCTGCCCGATGATGACAGTGGGATGGAGGAAGCATCATCCGACTGGATCCTCCTAACCAACAATCAAGAATTCATCGAGGATGAAGAAGTCAAAGAACTCTCTCAAGATCCCCGCAATTGGTACAGTCGGCCAATCAAATGGACTGACCGACACAGTAATCTTATCGAGGTCATGAAGTAATATACTTGGTGCCAGTTTGCGCAGCACCAAACGCGTTACAAAAAATTGCGCGGCCAACTGGCCTGTTCGCAATCGCGATCCTTGACAAGGGGAAGTCCTCACTATCGAGCTTTTTTGCACGCGAGCAGTCCCCACACACAGACCACTCTCAATTCTCCCCCAGTTTTCCCTGCAACGCGCCAGTAGTTGCTAAATAAACAACTGCTGTTATTTTATTAACTGGTGATAATGCCCATTGGGCAAGCTGACTCCTCACAGTAAAATTATTTTCACATTCGGGACCGATCTTTCGACAGCCATCGAACGTGACAATGAATCAAACCAAAATCATTCAATTCAGTGATGACTTGCGAGCAGCGATTTTAGTTGAGTCTCCGATTTTCGATAAAACCGAAATCAAACTAAA
>CALKNI010000150.1 GCA_938091115.1 uncultured Pirellulaceae bacterium
AAGAAACAAGCCAAGGAAACCGGCATCTTGCTGGCTGTTGCGGCGAACAAAGTCAAGGCTTTTCGCACAGAAGCAGGGAACGCTGCCGACTTCGACATCGAAGCTAACATGCTGATTGTCGAACATATTGACCCATGGGGAGAATCGCTACGATTTGATGCCGGACCTGATTCAGGGCTTATTCGTAGTGCTGGTCCTGACAAGACATTTAACTCCGACGACGATATTACCCTCGCACTATCCCCAAAACAAAAATCAAATTCTAAGCTGGCGACCCACCCCTCTCGTGAACATTTTCATAATTAAAAAACGAACGGGTGCGACAACTTTACAAAACATCTCGCCAGAGAAACAAATTTGTGAAGAACGCACCTTAACAAAAACAAAACTAGTAACTCATTCAAAGCGTTACTTCGGCTTGAAAATTAAATCTTACGACTTCAAGCGGTCTCGATGGTTTCGGTTCCGCTTTTATTATGAATTCCCCCCGTCTGATGGAAGTCAACCAAGTTTATCGGCAAAGTTCCCAAAACAATCTGCTAGCTATCGCCATTCTCCGCCTGCCGAACTACCGTGAACCTTGCAGGAAATCACTTGCCATCTCTTCAAATGAGGCAGTCATCGATTTGTATTGACCGCTTGGGAAATTCAGCCCTATACTCCACCCGAATGGATTCCCGGCTTTTACATTCATCGTTCAAGTCGGATTGAAACGAGCCCGGTTAATGGAGAAACCGCGATGGCGAAAAAAGCCAGCACCAATTGTATTGCAGTCCGCACCCTAGCAGTGTTCTTTGTTATTTTACTAGGATTACAAAGCGGCGAGGTGTTGGGACAAACCAACGCCACCACCTCCGCTCAAGTAGCGGCCTCAAAACAAAAGCATATTGAAACGCTTGCCGTTGTTAACGGACACCCCATTACCCGCCACCAAATCTCTCAAGAATGCATGCGTCGTTTTGGCGAAGAAGTTCTTGAAAGTCGGATTAAGAAACTCCTCGTCCTCGACATGTGCAAAAAAAATGGAGTCATGATCACCGAGGGAGATGTGAACAATGAGCTCATTGAAAAAGCCAAAAAATTTGGCATGTCTGGTGACAAATACGTACAAATGATTTGCAGTCGTCGTAACATCAGCGTCGACCGTCTCAAAAACGATATTACCTGGCACGAACTAGCGATTCGTAGGCTAGCCGAAAAGAACGTAAAAGTAACGAATCAAGAAATCAGCGAACGGATGGATTTTGAGTTCGGCCCTAAAGTTCAGGTTCGCCAAATTGTTGTTGATTCGCTCCAACAAGCCAACCAAATCCATTCCCAGCTTCAAACCGCTCCCGAAAACTTCGAACGCCTCGCAAAACAGTTTTCACTGGACTCCAACAGTAAATCGATGGGTGGCTTGCTCCAGCCAATTCGCCGCAACTCAGGCCTGCCCGAATTTGAAAAACTCGCATTCTCATTAAGCCCCAATGAAGTTTCCCGTGTTCTCGCGATTGCAAACAATTTCGTAATCCTGCGCTGCGAGCGATTCTATCCAGAGGTTGAACTATCTCCGGTAGAGTCTGCGTTTCAGCACGAAAGAATCGAAAAACAAATTGCCAGCGACAAGCTAGTCGAGTCGGCACGCGTTTTGTTTACGACGGAACAGAAAAACGCCAAAATTGTCAACGTAATGAATGATGAAGTTCTCTCGAAAGAGATGCCGGGCGTTGCCGCAATTGTTAACGGGCTGCAAATCTTTAAGCGAGATGTTGCCGAAGATTGCATTACCAGATACGGATCGCAAATGCTTGACACCGAAATCAATCGGATGATTCTAATACAGCAATTAAAATCAGCTTCGCTCCGTGTCGAAAAAGTAGACATCACTGAAGAAATCACAAGGGCTGCCGAATCGCTTGGTCACTTGAATCCAGACGGCAGCGTCAACGTTGACGACTGGCTGCAGCTCATGACCAATGACGACCTCTCCAAGGTCGATCTTTACATCGAAGATCAAGTCTGGCCCACGGTCGCATTGAAAAAACTAGTGCAGGACAAAGTTACGGTCACGCAAGAGGATATGGACAAAGGATTTGAGGCTAATTTTGGGCCTAGAGTGGAAGTTCTCGTTATCGTAAGCAATGACCACCGATCCGCATTAAAAGTATGGAATCTAGCAAGTGCCAATCCAACTCCGGAATACTTTGGAAAATTGGCCAATCAGTACTCAATCGAACCAGCTTCGAAAAACAACTTTGGTGCGGTACCTCCGATTCAAAAGCACGGCGGTCAGCCCGACTTGGAAAAAGAAGCATTCAACCTTAAGGCGAACGAACTTTCTAAAGTTGTCCAGATGGGCGAATACTGGGTGACGATGCTCTGCCTTGGACGCACCGAACCTGTTGTTTCGGATTTCGATGCGGTCAAAGATGAACTTCAAAAAAACATCCTCGAAAAGAAGCTCAACATTGAGATGGCGCAAGCGTTCCAAACGCTTCGACAAGACTCTCAGATCGATAACTTTCTCAAAGGCACGTCTCAGCCGGGAGCCTCTGCCATGCGATCCGCCCGACAACAGAATACGAATCATAGCTCGACTCCATCGAACTTTAGATAGCTTGGAAATAAAAAGTGCGATTTCCATCGCCTCGCAAAAACGCCCAACAGCCGCACTGATTCAGTTCGGCTGTTTTTTTGTCCGCTTCTAATACTTTCCTTTCTGCAGCTCCAACTTGGATTTAAACTAGGACTACGTTTCTAAAACCTGATTGATTATTGAGCACATAAAAAGACGAACCTCCAAGCGACTCGGGACTTCAAAAATTACCGGCAGGAGAATATTGAGTGCGTTCATCATCGCCCTCGTCATTGCTTATCAATGGTACGCTTAACCAACGCTAACTCCTGACACAACGACCACTCCGCAATCTGGCGTTATTAAGACAAACCGGTCTCAGACGCCCGGTAACGCGACTGCGACTTTGGAGAGCCCTTACTTGCGAACTGGGAGAGGAGCGAACCTCTTGTCTCCGGCTGGACTCGTCTACACCTCTGGAAGAAGCGGGCATCGAAGTAAACACGTGATGCGACACGCGAGTGACGAACCAGACCGCCCGGGGCCACAAGGAGTCTTTGAAGCTCAGGGGAATAATGTTTTCCCATTGATTGACGAAGCTTACGAATGGATCCAATCAGATTCGAATCGCGTCAAAACGATCCCTGAGGAGAACGGTAAAACAGAGCACGTCATTGATATGAACCGGCGAATTGGTTACCTCGGTGGGGAAACCGGAGCCCGCAAAAACCACCCTCCGCTCGAAAGGCTTAACTTAGTTCTCGGCGATAACCGAGTTATCACCGCGTACCCCTCTTAAAGAACGCCTGAAAACCTCACGCACAAACCACCATCTCATCCGCAATAATTCCAACGTCAAGAAATCTAGGTTTGATTAGACCACAGAGGCAATCGCGTCGCATAACCGGTCAAGGTTCCCGCTGTTGATACCCGCGACATTGATCCTGCCGCTGCCGAGGATGTAAATGGAGTGTTCGCTTTTCAATCGCTCCACTTGCTCCGCCGTTAGCCCGGAGTAACTAAACATCCCGCGTTGCCGATTGATGTAGTCAAAGTCTTTCTCCGGAACCCGAGTCTGCATTGCGGCAACAAATTTTTCACGCAACTCAAGAATTCGCTGTCGAATTTCGGTCAACTCTGACGTCCACAACTTCCTCAACTCGGAATCATGCAGAACCGCATTTACGATCGCGCCACCGTGCAACGGGGGATTGGAATACATCGTCCGAATTGTCAACTTAATTTGACTTAGCATCGCCGCCGCAGTTTCAGCGTTTGGTGAGATTGCCGATATCCCACCGACACGCTCAGCATACAGACCAAAATTTTTCGAAAACGAATTACAAACGAGCGCCTCGCCGCCGCTCTCAACAAAATTCCGTATTGGGAATGCATCCGCATCTAAACTCTCGCCAAACCCCTGATAGGCAAAATCAAAAATTGGAAATAGCTGGCGCTCTTTAATAAATTCTGTCAAAACTTTCCACTGCTCAATCGTCGGATCCACGCCGGTCGGATTGTGACACACGGTATGCAGTAATACCGCCTGATTCGGTTCAGCATGACTCAGGGATTCAAGAATACGATCAAAATCCAACCCTGTTCCCTGTTCATCGAGATAGTCATACTTCTTTATTTCCAACCCGGCTGCACCATAGATCTTTGGATGATTAGCCCACGTCGGATTACTCATCCATATCGTGCTTACATTAAAAACACGACGAAGCAACTCTCCCGCCAGCCGCAAGGAAACAGTTCCTCCGGGCGTTTGAGCCGAAACTGAGTGAACCGATGGTGAATCGTACAGCGACTCACCAAGAATTAATTTCCCGATCGCTTGATTGTAAGCTGGAGCACCATCGATGGGGAGGTAACTTTTGGTTCCATGTTCCGCAAGCAATTTCTCCTCTGCCAGTCGAACACATTGCATGACGGGCGTTGTACCTGATTCGTCCTGATAAACCCCAACCGACAGATTGATTTTCAGTGGATTTTCATCCTTTTTAAATTGTTCAATCAGGCCAAAAATGGAGTCCGGTGGGTTTAGCGGTGCAGATTCAAACATCAACTTGCCTCATGTCTTCTTGAAGTTCCTCAATCATCGGACAACAATTTAACACGGTTGCGGGCGTTCGAAAGACCCCAAACTTCACTTCAACAAATTTACCTGCCGACGACCATGCAATCGCTACTACTCATCCATAGTGCCAAAACGCACGACCGGCGCGGTCCGATTTCCCTGTCCCCGTTCTCACGCCGTTGCAGCGAGGTGATTGGCTAGTAATAATCCATAGTCAGAAAACAGTCTCTGAGGCCGCTCTAGCGGTGGCTTTCCTTTTACGTACTTCCTTGATTCCCAGTTTTAGAAATTCTATGTCAAAACGTGTTGGACTATGGCTTATCGGAGCCCACGGAGGCGTTTCCACTACCGTTGTCGTCGGCCTTGCTGCACTCAAATTAAATCTTGTTGATGATTGTGGATTAGTAAGCCAGCTCGAGCAATTCTCTGACTTAGACCTGATTGACTGGAATCAAATCGTGATGGGTGGTCACGAGATTCGAAAAACTGACAGTCGCACCGAAGCATTTTTGCTTTCAGGAACGACTCCGGCTATTAGCCGAGAACTCGTGATCCAGTGCGAAACAGAATTAACGGAGTTTGATAAGAACGTTCGCCCTGGCGTGCTCTTCAATGTTGGAGAAACAATTACAAAACTGGCGACGGCAGAATATGTCAATCAAACAGAAACGGCTCAGGCGGCAATCAATCAAATTCAAAGTGATCTAATCGAGTTCAAGGAGAATAACGAACTCGACGAAGTGATTGTGTTGAACCTTGCTTCGACGGAACCTCCAGTTGATCCGGATTCAATTCCAGCTCGCTGGGATGCACTTGAGTCCACGCTCACCGATTCCAATTGCGCCTTACCGGCGAGCTCGCTCTACGCAATTGCAGCGTTAGATCAAGGCTGGCCTTTTATTAATTTCACCCCGTCTTTGGGAAGTTGTCCAAAAGCAATTGATGAGTTAGCAATTACTCGTGGAACCTGTCACATTGGCCACGATGGCAAAACGGGTGAGACTTTCCTCAAGAGCGTACTCGCACCCGCATTTTCGAATCGAAATTTAGAAATCATGAGCTGGGTTGGTCATAATATTTTTGGCAACATGGATGGACAAGTTCTCGACGATCCTATTAATAAACAGACCAAAGTTACCAGCAAAGATCGCCTGCTAGGGCAAATCCTTGGCTACGACCCGCAGACTCATATCAGCATCGAATATATCAAAAGCCTTGGCGACTGGAAAACCGCCTGGGACCACATTCACTTCCGAGGTTTTCTTGGAACCCCTATGATCATGACCTTCACCTGGCAAGGCTGCGATTCCATTTTGGCCGCCCCTTTGGTTCTCGATTTATTTCGTTTTACCGAAAAAGCTAATAGAAACGGCGAGACTGGTTTGCTGACATTTCTAGCCAGCTTCTTCAAATCACCTTTAGGAACCGACGAAAACGATTTTGCCGCCCAATTTAAAATGCTGACTGACTGGGCAGAGCAAAACAAATGACCCCAAGGTAGAAGCGGACAACAACCTGCGTGGCTTAGAGATTCAAAGCCGAACTCTGCGAATCTTAACTCCCGACCGCTGCTGTGCTACCACGTGAGGAGCGAGGCCATCAGGTTCCCTCTCTATGAACACTTATGTGCTTACGCGTTGAGCTAATCAATTGATTAGATTCAGACGAAAGTCGAACCTGAAAATCTTTCATTCTGGGGAGGTGAATTCGATCGGACGATTGGATTTAAGAACCCATAGACTTGCAAGCCGCGGCTGCCGATTACCTTGGCTATTGTGGCAGCACATCAACGAACGCTTCCCAGACTTCGCGCAAAATCAGGGATTACTAATGCGGCGGAGATACTCGGAGAGTCTCGCTTGCACATCAATCATCTTCTGCCACTGATCTCGCGTAAGTTCGACATTCTTCTTTAGCTTATCCAGCTTAACGTCACTGACAGCGTGTCGAACATGCATGTGCAAAAACTCAACAACCTCTGAAAGTTGAGCCGCCTGGCCTGGAGAAAGTCGATCGGGGAGTTTAGGAGGTGAATGGGCAAGTAATGCTTTCTGGCAACTGGGATCTCCTTGCCGATCAGACTTGACCGCAACGTTCTCACCGGAAGGCGAAGAGCCAGGTTCTTTTGAGTCAACCTTACGATCAGGCTCACCTCGGTCCAACCGATCGTTAATCTCAACACGACTCCCAAAGATTAAAGTGGTTCTTCCGAGAGTAATTAAATCTCCATGCCGAAGAATACGAAGCTGAACTTCTTCGTTATTTATTTTGGATCCATTGGTGCTTTCGAGATCCGTTAGCACTAGGTCTTCATGATCCTGCTGGATCTTAAGATGAAATCTAGATATTCGCTCGTCATTGAGCTGAATTGTGTTTCCTTCTTCACGACCAATCGTAACGGGCGCCGCAATGGACTCAAAAATCTTACCGCGGTCAGAACCGTCTAGTACCCTTAGAGTGATCGTTGACATTCGCAAGTTGCCCTGAACAATAACATTTCGCAAGTTAACGCACTCTTTAAACACTAACGATGCGTTACTCCGATTGTATCACACATGGAGCCAAAGCTACCGATACAAGTAAGTTTACCTTATAAATTTCGTCATATTGACCTCCCTAGCATTAAACACCCGCAATAGGGAAGAAATTGACGATTGTCCGGATGTTGTCAGGTATTCTCTCCATTTAACCATCTTGGTCCGCGAGAAAAAACATTGTCTTTCACTCAAAAGACTTGCAACAACTTGTAAAATATCAAACCAGCTTACTTGGAAAAATCAACGAAATCTGGTCGGTATCGACTTAAAAAACAAGAGAATCCATGGAACAAACCCGCCATTTGGCGTTGTGATAAATCTTCGCGATGGTAGAATTTCCAACCGTCACTTAGCATGGCTAGTTGGCAAATTTTCAGGATGCACCCGTGGCTCAATTGGATAGAGCATCGGTCTTCGGAACCGAGGGTTGGAGGTTCGAATCCTCCCGGGTGTGCTTTTTGATTTTTGCGTCTACATCAATCTTGTGTTCTTTCAGGATTTCAAGCAAAACATCAAACAGCCCGACCTTCTCCGACTCTGTTAGAGTGTCTCCCTTGTGCACTATCTGTGCACGATTAGAAATATCTGTGCACAAAGTACCATCAGCGGCTCCAGATAGCTTCTGCTGCATTACAGAAACGTCATTTACTGCATAAAACATTGGTGATTGGAATGTTAATTAGATTGTCTTGGCTGTTGTTATCTGACTGAGTTTAAAAAAGCACATAGAAGAAGAGCATAAGCCTTAGAAAAATAAAGGGAGCAACTGATGAAAAAGAATTAGTATCAGGCAGAGCGTACTAATCGATTCGGCGAACCGGAAGGTATTGCAACGATTAGAAAAATTGACACGCAAAGCAAGTAGGCAAAGAGAAGAGAGGAGAATAGAAAAGAATACGGTTCGCCTACAGCTCAGATGGGTATTTTGCTTCTAGCTCTTCCGCCAGCCATGTCGCTTTTTTTTTGCAGTTTCGCTTCCGTTGTCCAGATTACTGCAGAATCTCCCCCTTTTCCTCTCGCTGCTGAAGTTTACATTGCCGCCGCTGCTACTTCGGGTTTTACATTAGGCTTTGCTTTAACCCTTATCGCTATCGAAAAGAATACCCGTGCTAAATAATTGCGACGAAGATCATTTCAGGACTTTCTATTTTCTTTGAGACAGAATGTGAGTCGGCTCCGCTTATAAGTTGTCAAACATAAAGCTGTGATGGAAAAACTTAAGTTTTGTTAATTGGGGCAATGATGGAAAGAAATAAATATCCTTTTATACATTTTTTAAGAATGATTTTCATTCTGCTTGCAATTGTTAATGTTGTGGCATCAATACCATCGATTAGTGACCCTGATCTGATTTCGAAATCAAGAAACGGACCTTGGTCAAAGTTAACGCAAGAGTTAATCGAGAAACTAACCTAGCTCAAACCCTTCATCACAAATATCACAAACAAGACGCTGTGCGTCTTCTGGAGGCGTTTCAATTGGCATTAGAAATCCCATGCCACAATCAGGGCAAACAACTGCACCACCGGTGACGTGGCTCGACCTTCAAATCTCCGTCGAGCGGCAAATGAACCAACCTGAGAAATCGCTGAAATAAGCAACCCATAAAAGTTGCAATTGCACTTTTGAAAACAAGGTTTCGCCACCCTCGATTAACACATTCCCTGCGCGTACTAACACGCTCTAGATTTTATGCCCAACGTGGAATCCAGTGTGGTTTTTGCAAGTCTGGCTTGTCGTATTTCGAGAGATAATACCTTTCTTAATCGCATTTCTATACCAGCGAATAAAAGCGACCTAATTCACCTTCAATACACCGCAGTCGAAGGGGCCTACAACTACTGACTAGACTCCAAATCTGTCAGAAATAATTTACATGCGCGAGGAGGAGTTTGTAGAATAAGTCAATGAAACCGTTTCAAATTTCCATGAGGTCGCACTGGTAATATGAGTCTCTGGCTACGCATTCTTGCTTTACTCTTCGCAATTCCGGGATCCTTGCCCATGATTGCCGATGGACAAGAACGCGACACAGCGGCAGATCGCGAACAAATCTCTTCACCCAATCAAGAGAAGGGTTCTGGCGAACTTGATTATCGCGCACTGGCTGATTTTTCGTTCACTGACGGTGTTTCCGCGCTGGTGGAAGCAAAGCAATCTTGGCGATTGCAGCGCAATTGTATCAGTTGCCATAC
>CALKNI010000151.1 GCA_938091115.1 uncultured Pirellulaceae bacterium
CGACTGTAAACTTCGAGATCTTCGCTAAAAAAATGTGACCGCCACGTGTTTTTGCGGAATAAACTTTAGAGCTTAGGCATCTAACCAAATGCCCTGCAGGCGCGTCTCATATGCCTTGAACCAGTATGGTTAAGACAATAACAAACTTGGAACCACCTTTTTTTCTGGCGAGGAATCGATTTAGAGATGCTGCCTCCCTCGGATGAAACCCGCTTCATTGAAGCGTTGACCCGCCACCAACCCGCGTTGGAAGCATACTGCCACGCGAATCTCGCTAATCGCGAGGATGCACGCGAGGTGCTGCAAGCAACTTGCGTCAAATTGTGGCAGAAGTCAACCGATTGGGATCCAAATACAGATTTTTTACCGTGGGCGTTCACCGTGGCTCGCTTCACATTGCTTTCACATTACCGCGATCAAAAACGTGATCGTCTGGTGTTCGATGAAGACGTCATTCAAGCGATGGCAGGAGAGACGGAAAAAGCTGCCAGTGCGTTCGACGAGCGGCGTGAAGCGTTGGCAAAGTGTTTGGGGAAACTCGACCAATGGCCGAGGTCTCTGTTACATGACTACTACACCGCCAGCCAAAACTTGCGAGAAATAGCGAAAGCCTCCGGACGGAGTCTGAGTTCGGTGAAAATGAACTTACTACGAATTCGCCAACAACTCAGTGCGTGTATAGAACGTGAGATGAGGATCAATCCATGATGGAAGAACGGCTTCTCAACTTACTTCAAAGAGTCCGGGATGACAACCAAGAATCGTCTCGAACCGAACTCAACGAGTTGCTACGCAAAGATTCCGAAGCGCGAACGATCATGTCAAAATCGCTGGTCGATGAACAGGCTTTGGTCAGCCACCTACGCGACGAGTCAATTGTTTCAATTCTCGATGCGGAAGGGGAAGTGGTTAAAAGCCAGCCTCTGACGAGTCCGACACGGCGTCTCTTTGCCTGGCCGCAGCAAATCTCAGTAGCTTTGGTGGCAGGTGCGATGGTTGGTTTACTGGGAGTTGGAGTGGTCTGGGCGGTGAAGTCGCCGCAATCACAGGCAAGACCGATTCAAATTGCCAACGGCGATTTCGAGACGTTTTCCGGTCCGATTGAAACTGGCTTTCCGTCTCACTTTGGCACTTGGGGTGGAAATCCTGCTGAAGTGATTGAAGAGGCTGATGGAAACCGAATGTTGCGTCTTTTGAAAACGGGAAATGTCAATGGCGAGTCCAACGACTTTGCCTCGAACTGTTCCATATTTCAGTTGGTTGATCTATCGTCTCTTAGACAGCAATGGGAAACGACAGATCCAGAGACACAGGTCACACTCAATCTCTCAGCCCGCTTTCGCCGAGAATCTGCTCCGACCGATACCGAATTGCCAAAACTTGCGTGTAGTTGTCGCATCTATCTGTTCGATCTGAAGCCAGAAGCAATCGCTCAAGAGTGGCCGCGAGTAATTAGAGAGCACGGGGTCGGATTTGGTAAAAAGGAGATCAAACTCTCACCGGAAGCAGAACCGGCGACCATTACCGCGTCCTGCCTTCTGGAATCGGACGCAACAGTTGCACTCATCGTCGTTGCGGCGAGCACCAAATCTCGAGCGGCTCCAGTAGAATTAGGTGGCTTCTTGGTTGACGACATTCAGCTCACAGCGATCCAGCGACCGACTCTGCCAGTTCACTTTCTAAAATAACTCATTTCCCTGACCAATTACCAAAGTTCAACACAATGAAAACCAACCTCGATCGCCGTCACTTTCTCCGCGGAACTGGTGCGCTAATCGCGCTGCCTGCGCTGGAATCTGTCGGTTTCCGCCGATTCGCTTCTGCTTCCACCAGCAATCCTATCGCTCCGCCGAAACGAAGTGTTTTTATGGGTATTGGATTTGGCGTCACCAAAGAGACTTGGTATCCCGATATCAATCAAACCGGAACCGATTACCAGTTGTCCGAAGGGCTCGCTCCGCTTGACCGACACCAGTCCGACATCACGGTGATTCAGGGATGTTCCAATCAATTCACCAACGAAGCACACTGGGGCAGTACTTTTTGGCTGACCGGAGCGAATCGCTATTCGGTGCCCGGGCAGAACATGGCAAACAGCATCTCCGTTGACCAGATCGTCGCGCAGCAATTAGGTAAAAATACTCGATTCTCTTCGATCCAACTCAACGGCTCGGATCTTCAGGGCCACGGCCCCGGGCTTTCCCTGGCTTGGGATCAGCGCGGCAAACCCGTTGCCGGGCAGGACGATCCGGTGCAAGTTTTCCACAAGCTCTTTTCAGCTGACGAGATGCCACTGGAACAACGCCAGGCTGCGATCGCTGAAAATCGCAGTGTCCTGGACGCTGTCTTCACTCAGGCAAAAAGTGTTCAGCGCGGACTCTCGAAAACCGACAATGGCAAGCTTGACGAATACTTTCAAGGGATTCGTGACATCGAAACCCGCCTCAAAAAGGACGAAGACTGGCTCGAAGTCCCCAAAGTCAAGGCTCCCTTGGAAACACCAACGCCCGGACTTAAGGGGAAGGCGGAAATCGAGATCATGCAAGATCTCATTGTTTCCGCGTTGCAAACAGACAGCACCCGTTCGCTAACCTACCGTATGCCGGGGCAAAGTCTTCTGCAGAGTCTCGATGTCAAACCGAGCGCGCACAATGTGAGCCACTACTCTCCTGGGGCTCGCATGGATGCATCCAAGTTGCGTGACAAAACTCATAGCCAACTACTGGCACGCTTTATTGACAAACTGAAGGCAGCGAAAGAAGCCGACGGATCGAGTCTCTTCGACCACACTTCCGTAGCGTTCGGTTCGAACATCAGCTCGATTCATTACCTCACCAATTGCCCGACCATTCTTACCGGTGGTGGTGCTAACCTGAAACTGGGTCAGCATCTCGTTCTGGCAAAAGACACGCCACTGTGTAACGTCTGGTTAACGATGTTGCAAGGAATGGGGATCGACGCGGTGCGACATGGCGACAGTACCGGTGTCGTAAAGGAGTTGCAGGCGTGACGACTTTGAACAATTGTAATATCTCATTCAAAAGCGGCTTGAGTGGTCTGGCTATTTTTATGTCAGTACTGGGGTTTAGTCATTACGTCCACGCTGCGCCACAACAGGTGCCCGTTCCGGCGCAAAGCCAACCCTTTCTGACATCGTATTGCTTCGAGTGTCACGATTCGGAAACCCGGGAGGGAGGAGTCGATCTGGAAACTCTTGCGTTGGAAATCACTACCGTCGAACAAGCAGAAAAATGGCAAAAAATACTCAACGTTCTAAACTCGGGAGAAATGCCGCCGAAAGATTCCGAACAACCTGGCAATGTTGAAAAGGCAAACTTTCTTGATGCACTCGCTCAAACCATGGTGGCAGCGAGAAAGTCTTTATCCGATTCGGGTGGCAACATAACCATGCGGCGGCTCAACCGTCGAGAATACCAAAACACGATCAAACATTTACTCGGCATTGAGGTTGACGCATCTTCTCTACCCGCCGACGGCGGTTCAGGGTCCTTTGATACCGTGGGATCTTCTCAGTTTGTCTCTAGCGACCAAATCGAGCAGTATCTAAACCTAGGCCAAGTCGCGATTGGTGAATGGCTGGAACGTCAGGCTACCGCTGGTCAAACAGCCAAAACGTTTCGTGTCGAACCTGAGAACACGGTCAACGTGATGAGCCGAGAGAAGATGGCTCAGTTGGAAGAAACCTACCAGCGATACCTTCTCTGGAAAGCCGAGGTTGATAAAGCGGCGCTCCTTCCAGAGAACGCGAAAGTCCTGGCGCAACTTCGTGAGAAATACAAACTCGATGACCTGACCGATAACCTCCGCCTCTATCAAAACACAAATCTACTAAAAGGTGCCCCAGATCCAACGAAGTTTGGATTTCTGGACGGCAATAAAGCCTCTTTCTCATACCAAGGTGGCTACGCTCGCACTCACGCCTATATAAAGCAGTACCTCGAGTTTCCCAACAGTGCGAGAGGCACCTACTTGAAACTTGCCTGGGGCATTCAGCGCATCGACGTTGCACCTGATCCACAGGACATCCCACCCGGAACCTACAAATTGAGAATCCGAGCCGGCGCAGTAAAAGGATCTGATCCGTCACGACATTTTATCGAAGTCGGACACCCCCAACGCGTCAATGGAGTGTTAGCCGGTTTCTCAGGCAAGCCAATTGGCAGCCTCCAAGTCACTGGCACCGAAGAAACTCCGGAAATCATCGAAACCACTTTTGTGATCGGATCGAAAACACCACGCGAATTTGGTATCCAGGAACGCCAACCCGAGGGAAGTAGAAAAACCCTTTCCAGGGAATTCTACGGTCACAAACGGGAGAACGGTTACGGCACCCCTCCCGCGATTTGGGTCGACTGGATTGAGCTGGAAGGTCCCATTAGCGAAGGCTCGATAAAAACTTTTCGCGTCGAGCCGGAAAAAACAATCAACGTCAAAAACGAAGAGATCATTGAGAAATTCGAGATAACTTACAAGGAAAAATGGCTCCCTTGGAAAGAGGGAGTCGACAAAGCAGCCAAAGCTGTTGAGAACCAGAAAATTGTGGCCGCGCTTCGTAAGCAGCACCCGGACTACGATTCCAATCCTACTCTCAAGTATAAAAAAGCTGATCTTTTGCAGGGATCACCTGATCCTCGCGACTATGGTGGCAGCGATCCAATCAATGCTGTTGCGACCTTATACAGCCCTTATCGGCGATATTACAGCTACATGAAGCACTACGCTGAGCTTCCTCACAACGATCGGGGTGCCTATTTGAAACTTTCAAGGGGGATTCAACGCTTTGACGTTCGCCCCGACCCGAAAGACGTTCCTCCGGGCACCTACAAGCTCAGGATCCGCGCCGGCACTGTGCAAGGTTCCGATCCTTCCCGCCATTTCATCGAGATTGGGCATCCGCATGGAAATTCGCTCGGTTTCACCAAACTGCTTAGCACACAACAGATTTCGGGCACCATTGAAAACCCGCAGATCATCGAGATCAATGTCGAAATCGGTGCCAAAACACCTCGCGAGGTCGGTATCCAAGAACGGCAACCCAAGTCGCAGAAATTCCTCAGACAGGAGTTCGAACGTCACAAGGAGAAAAATGGATATGGGACTCCGCCTGCCATCTGGATTGACTGGATGGAGCTTCAGGGCCCCTTTCCCAATGACTCAAAAGCCGGCTCAACACTCATCCGTGTTGAGCCAGAACTAACGATCAATCCGAATAACGAGAAAGTTATAGCGCAGACCGAAGAACGACAGGAACGTTTTCAGCAGTGGAAGAAGGGAGTTGATGAAGCAGCGAAGACTCCAGAGAATCAAGCGATCATTGCCAAGATTCGAAAGACGGATCGCCTGATCGATCATCCCAACCGATTTTACACTTTTGCAGACCGGTTAAAGGGCACTCCCAATCCCAGGGACTTCGGGTTTAGCGACGAGAAAAAAGCTGCCGCATCGGATCCTTCACGAAGCCGAAGCCTGGCTCTTCACAAACACTACATCGGCCTCCCACATCGCGACCGCGGTACCTACTTGAAGCTTACTCACGGCACCGGTCGCATCATCGTTCCCCAGAAGAAAAAGGAATTGCCACCCGGCAGCTATACCCTGCGTGTTCGTGTTGGGGCGGTTAAAGGCACTCCTGCCGAGCGACGTTTCATCCAAGTGGGACATCCTCAGCGCCAGATTGAAAGTAGAAACTGGGGACTCGAAGGTCGAGCTATCAGTACTCATCAAGTTAGTGGCACAATCGATAATCCGGAAACGATCGAAATTCCGATCGAGGTCACTGCCAATACGATTCCTGAATTTGCAATTCAGGAAAAACAACCTAACAACGGAAATCTCAAAGCACTTTGGGATGCGCACAACGCTCTGAAGAACGAAAACGGTTACGGACATCCACCGGCGATCTGGATCGACTGGGTCGAGCTGGAAGGTCCTCACAGCGGCACGCTAAAACGCTGGAAACAACGCCGCGAAGTTGAATTGCATGCTAACGCAAAAGTTAGCGGCACCTACAATGGGTGGTTCAAAGGCGGGCATGACCATGCCAAAGCGTATCTGGAAACCGGCAAGCCACAGAAGGGTATTATCGATGAAAAGCAGGCAACGTTTCGCATTGCTCAGTTTGAAGAACAGGGGCCAACTTACCGACGATACCTCGATGATCCGCTCACCAAAAACGGATCGTTCCTAACCCTATCGCCCGTCAATAAAGAAGAATTCATCGCCTTGCCGCCCGAGCACCCCTCCGGCTGGCTAAAAACGAAACATGTTGTCGAAACCCTACCTTCAGGTCAATACAAATTGCGATTCCGTATTGGCGCGGTTGAGGGCTCGCCGAGTGAACGTCACTTTGTCGATCTAGGCGCCGTTCCCGGGGAGGATCAGTTCCATCATCTGGCAACCTTTCAAGTTACGGGATCGACGAGCCAACCTCAAACTATCGAAGTCCCAATCCAGCTCACCAAAGATGGCCCTCGAAAATTTGCTTTACGCGAAAAACGAGACATCAAGACAGACCAAAAGCGATACAAGGCTGCTCTGAAGGAAACTGGCGTCGGCCCCGAACCCGCTCTTTGGATTGACTGGGTGGAATGGGAAGGTCCATTGAATCCGTCCACCGGTGATTCTCAAAGAAATGACTGGTGGATCACCGATGCGATCGATCCTGACGATTCCTCCCGGGCTCGTAAGATCCTGCAGCAGTTCGCTTTCAAAGCCTTCCGTGGTGTTGAAGCTGAGGATGAATTTATCAATCGCCTCACTGATATCTTCGCCGCGCGTCTTAAGTCTGGGGAATCATTCGAAACGGCAATTCGTTTGCCACTTAGTATCATTCTCGCCTCACCGAGCTTCCTATACCTCAATGAACCCAGCAATGCGAATGAATCCCGCCAACTTTCTGATCGGGAACTGGCTGTGCGGATGGCCTATTTCCTCTGGAGCGGGCCACCGGATGCAGAACTTCTCAATCTCGCGCAACAGAACACACTCCATCTTCTGGAAACACTGCGGCAGCAGGTTGATCGAATGATTGCCGATCCGCGCTCAGATGAGTTCGTCTCCGGATTCGTCCATCAATGGCTTGACATGGAGCGACTCGACTTTTTTCAGTTTGACGTCAACCTCCATCGGGATTTTGATGAAAGCACAAGAGCAGCCACACGTGAAGAGGTTTATCAGTCGTTCGCCCACCTGCTACGCGATTCAACGAACGGACGCATTGGGAAGCTTTTGAAAAGCGACTACGTGTTTGTTAACGGCCTGCTCGCCACCTACTACGGTATCGATGGGGTTTCTGGCGATACGTTCCGAAAAATTAAACTTCCCGCTGGCTCGCCACGAGGCGGATTACTGGGTATGGCAGCCATCCACGCGATGGGCAGCGACGGCATCGAAAGCAGTCCGGTCGAACGCGGTGCATGGGTTTTGCGGCATCTATTGAACGATCCACCACCTCCGGCACCGCCAAATGTTCCACAGATCTCTCGACTGAATGACCAGGTATTGACCACGCGTGAGCGCTTAATTGCTCACCAGGAAGAAGCCCAGTGCGCAAGTTGCCACCGCAAGATCGATCCGATCGGATTCGGTTTGGAAAACTTCAACGCTGCCGGCAAGTGGCGAACCACCAACCATGCCGGAGGTAAAGGGAGGAAAGGAAAGACCTGGACAATCGATGCCTCTGGAGCACTCTATCAGGGACCCGCCTTCGACAACTATCAAGAACTACGCGACCTCCTCGTAGACCGCGAAGAGGACTTCTCCCGTGGGTTTACTGAACAGATGATCGAATACGCGTTAGGCCGGCCTTTCAGTTTCACGGATGAAGGACTCGCCAATGAAATCCTTGTCACTTCAAAGAACAAGCAATTTGTTATCAGTGAATTCATCCACGCCCTCGTCCAAAGCAAGCCATTTCAATCAAAATAATCTATAGCCCAAAGCGTTGTTGAGAACTAACCACATGCAATTCAATTCCATGAAGTTAAACCCGTTATTCATCCTTATTGCTTTCTGCCTGACCTTTGCATCGAGCGACTCGATTGCCCAGGAAACAAAAGGCGAGACTCTTTCTGGTGTTGTCGAATCCGTCGACGGAAAAAAGATTACCGTCAATCACCGGAGGAAAAGCCGGAC
>CALKNI010000152.1 GCA_938091115.1 uncultured Pirellulaceae bacterium
GTACCCACACTACTGTGTGGTTCAGGTAAATAATGTCTTCAACATGCCGCAAAAATTGGGAGGCAAAAGACTTGTCGCCTACCCTCATCCACAAATTATTTTCCAGTACTTTGACGGGCGAACCGGCGAGTTAGCTTATTCTGAAACGGTTACCGTCGACCACTAACACCCGCCTTGACTAACCCGATCATCCAGACTCAATCTGAAACCAATCCATTAACCTCACCAAAATCGGCATCGCAGACAAAACGTATATGCAGGAAGCTCTTCTCCAACTCGCCACTCCAACTGGGCTCATGCTAATTCTTTTTGGAACGACGCTGGGCGTTTTCGTAGGAGCAATTCCCGGGCTCACCGGAACGATGCTGATTGCACTGACTCTTCCGCTAACGTTTGGAGTTGATCCTCAATATGCAATGACACTGTTGATCAGCATTTATGTGGGTGCGATCAGTGGTGGGATGATCTCGGCGACATTGTTGCGTATGCCCGGGACGCCCGCATCAATCGTTACAACGTTTGATGGTTATCCGATGGCTCAAAACGGGCAACCAGAACGAGCGCTGGGATTGGGAATCATGGCATCCGTTAGCGGCGGTTTGATTTCATGGTGCTTCCTCCTGACACTCGCTCAGCCGATTGCAAGATATTCAAAAGAATTCGGTCCGTTCGACTATTTTTCTCTCGTAATGATGGCGTTGGTTCTGATTGCCACGATTGGTGGAAAGTCAATTTTGCGATCGCTTCTCTCTGGATTTCTCGGGATCTTGCTCGCGATGCCGGGAATCGCCGTTGCCACTGGCGAAACACGTCTGACATTCGGACTGACGGAATTGAACGATGGATTTCAGTTACTACCCGTCTTAATTGGGATGTTTGCCGTCAACCAAATTCTCCGAGATATAATCGATTCCGCAAAGCCTCAATTACCACCCCCAATTGCAACCCAGGGCCTTGCATTAAAAATTTCGGACATAAAAAATCATGGCCTGAATTTAATTCGCTCTTCTTTAATTGGGACCTGGATTGGCATTTTACCTGGAATCGGAGCAAACATTGGTTCGGTTACGGCCTATTCGGTTGCTCGCTCAACATCCCGCAACCCTGAAAAATTTGGCACCGGCTGTGAGGAGGGAATTGTCGCCGCCGAAGCCGCCAATAACGCGACAATCGGGGGGGCACTGATTCCACTGGTCGCGATGGGTATCCCTGGCTCGGTCGTCGAAGCTGTTCTTCTGGGGGCTTTGGTAATCCACGGATTCCAACCCGGTCCCCGATTGTTTGAACAAAGCCCTGAACTGGTCTACACAATCATTTTCACGTGTCTGTTTGCGAATCTGGCGATGGCAGGCATTATGTGTTGCTCCATCCGCACCCTCGCCTGGCTTACCAAGATCCCTCGTGCTTTTTTGCTGCCCATCATTTTAACATTTTGTGTTGTCGGTTCTTTTGCCATGTCGAACCGCATGTTTGACGTTTGGGTCATGATAGGATTTGGACTGCTTGGGCTTTTTCTCGAAACCAAAAAAATCCCGCTGGCTCCCTTCGTGATTGGATTTGTTTTGGGCCCCATTGCGGAAGAAAATCTGTCCGCCGGTTTAATGGGATCGGGCGGTGACTGGATGCCGATTTTCACGGAACCCAAATCACTTGCCTTCCTGCTGATTGCAATCCTTCTCTTGGTGATTCCAATCTACCGCAGTCGCTATCGGGACAGGAGGAACCAACCATGAGAGTTCCATCAAACCAATTAGCATTTCAAGGAATCGCATTTCTGGTATTGCTGCTGATCACAGCCTGGCGACTGATCAGCGCGATCTCAACTGACCAGCTAACTCAATTCCCTCAAAAACCAATTCAAATTGTCGTCCCTTATCTCGCCGGAGGAGGCACTGACACCTTCGCACGCATCCTCCAGAAATCATTGAATCGGGAAGGCTCGCTTGGCGAGGAGTTTGTCGTCACCAACAAGGATGGGGGATCGGCAACCATTGGCAGTCGACAGGTAAAAGACGCTCCCCCGGATGGCTACCAACTCCTCTGCCATCACGAAGGCATCATCGCGACGCAACTAGCGGGAGTAGTCGATTATGGACCGGAAGCATTTCGCCCGATTGCTCAAACCGGAAGCATCGTCCTTTTAATGGTCGTAAGAGCCGATTCTGAATATCGGAATTTGAACGACCTTCTCGAGGCAGCTCAGAAAAACCCTAATTCGATTCGCGTTGGTGCAAACCAGGGATCCCCCGCTTATTTCATTTGCAAACAACTGCTTGGAGAATACCCCGGGGCAGACTTTAATTTCATTTCGGCAGGTGGAGCGAAACGCTACACCTACCTTCTGGGCGGTAAGCTTGAAGCGGGAATTTTCTCACTCGCAGAGTACGTTTCCTTTCGAAATTCCAACGACACTCCCGCCACCGACAACATTCTCGCAATCGGTAATTTTGGAGACAAACGACATCCAACGATTCCAGAAGTAGCCACATCTACCGAGCAAAACCTAAAGACCCGCGCTGAAAATGCCTATTACATTTGGGCCCCCAAAGACACGCCCGACCACATCGCCGACATCCTTGCACGTACTTTTCAAGATACTTTGCAAGCGCCCGAAGTGAATCAGGAATTAAAAAAGCTTTCAATCGACCCGACTTTTCGCAGTGGAGATGACTTACGAAAACACTTGGCCGTTCGTGTTGAAGCATTTCAAAGGCTATCTGTCGATGCGAAAACTGAGCTGCCCAATTTTCCCGTTTGGATTATTGGAATCGTGGCAATCCTGCTGATAACGGTCCTTGTTTTCGACTTCAAGACTTCGGTTGCAGCGGAAACACCGCCTCCCTTAAACAAGTTACATTTAAAACAAGCCTCGATTCTAGGCGCAACGTGTCTTGCAATTTTGATCGCCTATGTAGCTACATTGCAACTTAAGATTCCGTTTGGAATTGCAACACCTTTGTCAATATTTTTGATGGGATTGTCTATTTCGAAAGCAAAACGTAAACAGTTATTGATTCTTGGAATCATTGGGCTTGGCTTCAGCTTGACACTGGAAATTGTCTTTACACAGTTGTTTTCAGTCGCCCTTCCGTAGTCAGTCGTCCATAAGTTCCTCCATATACTTAGCCTTTTTTCACAATCGTTATTATGACCGCTCAAATGACCGCTCAACCGAATATTATTTTCATTATCACCGATCAACAGCGTTTCGACACCATTGCCGAACTTGGCTTTGATTATATGGAAACTCCGAATTTAGATCGCATGGTACGCGAGGGAGTTACTTTCGAAAATTGCTTTATCACCGCGGCATCTTGTGCGCCCGCGCGAGCGAGTCTGTTCACGGGACATTACCCACATACAACGGGAATCTTACGAAACGCTGACAATTGGACTCATGGCTGGACCTCTGATCTACAAAAAGCTGGTTATCACACGGTGAATGTTGGGAAAATGCACACCTGGCCCTACAACACACCAATGGGCTTTGACCAACGGTATGTCGTTGAAAATAAAGATCGCTATCTCGAAGCACGGTGGTATTTCGACGAGTGGGACAAAGCCCTTCGTGCCAGAGGCTTGGTCAAACAGCAACGAGAACTATACCGCCAGCGAAGCGACTACAAAGACAGCCTTGGTGCTTTTGAATGGTTGCTAGATGAAGACATGCACCCCGATGTTTTTGTCGGTGATCTCGCGACGTGGTGGCTGAATAACTACCCCGTCACACAGCCACTCTTTCTCGAAATTGGCTTTCCCGGTCCCCATCCCCCCTACGATCCAATCCCGCGTTACACCGAACGATATTTAGCGCAGAAGGACCTCAATATTTTGCCAGTCACGCAGCAAGAACTCGACTCGCAACCACAACCATTCAAAGGAATGCGAATTCATAATACTGAAGTTGACCATGACTCAGTCCATTATCTTCTAGAACCAACTGCCGAACAACGACATCGACAGCGTGCTTTCTATCTAGCCAACGTAACGATGATTGACGAAAAAATTGGCGAAATACTATCGACTCTGGAAGAATCCGGTTACTCAGACAACTCGATCGTCATCTTCACCTCTGACCATGGCGACTGCCTCACCGATCATGGGCATAGTCAAAAGTGGACCATGTACGACACCATTACCAAAATGCCAACCATCGTTTGGGCCCCGGGAAGATTCGAAGGTGGACGACGAATCAAGGGCATGTGCCAACAATTTGATCTTGGTCCAACTATTCTCGAACTCGCCGGAGCGTCGGTCGATTACCCGATGGCCGCCAAATCGCTTCTACCCGTCTTACAAAACTCAGAAAATCAAGATCAGTGTTTTCGCGATATTGTTTTTGCCGAGCAAGCCCGCGACGGAAATCTAACCGAAACAGATTTCATGACGATGGTTCGAACTGAAGACTGGAAGCTTGTACATTTCTTAGAAGAATCATTTGGGCAACTGTTCGACCTAAACCAGGATCCCACTGAAGTGAATAATTTGTGGGACGCTCCCGAGCACGATTCTATCAAGCAGGAACTATTGGCGCGTCTCAGGGAATGGCGTATCCGAGACGGCTTTAACAGCTCAGAACTCTGGAAGAACGTCCGCTAATATCCATTCTGAGGTTGCGTCCCCACCGGACTTCCGTCTCTTAATTCGATCTAAATTGATTCACTCAATGATCGGATCGGCAAATGGACACGCCTCTTTCTGCGCGGTCAACGAATATCCAAAAATTTCCTTCTTCCACATTTGTGCGATTTTGGCACGGTATTCGCTTTCTATAACCTTTGTTGGCCCAGTGACTTACCAACACTAGTTAATTCCCACCAAGAATAAGCCGAAAAAGACAATAGAACAGCCGTTAGCGCGGAAAGCACTTTTCACGAAAGCAGAAAAGCAATGGTCAAAATGATAACACTCTGTCACCGATTCGACACTGCAAGATGTCCCTCTTCTTTATTTGCCTTGGCCATGTTTGCCACAGTAGCTGCCTTCGGCAGCTTAGAATCAGTAGCGCAGGAAGCGGCTTTAGAAACGAAAAAGAGCTATTCTGTCCTTCTAAATCCGCCTTTATCCACAACCGATTCAGATTCAGATTCAGAAACCGAGAGTAAACGGCAACAGGAAGCCCCTCTGACCAGCCCCGAACCTGAGGTTCTGATGCGCGGTCCGCTTCACGAAGCCTTTGCCGAAGCCTATCTCGCCGACCCGCAACCCAATCCGGTTATCAACGAGAAGCCACCCGCTGATATCAAAGAATTACCGCCAGAGTTTCGCCCGGAAGGTAAAAATATAATCTGGGTGGCGGGATATTGGTCCTGGGACGAGGCTAAAAATAATTTCATCTGGATCAGTGGTGTTTGGCGGGATGCGCCTCCAAAACGAAACTGGATCCCCGGTTATTGGGAAGAACTTGACGACGGAGCCCGCTGGATTTCTGGATTCTGGCTCGATGAAACCCATGACCAGGAAGAACTCAGCTACTTGCCAGAGCCACCAAGTAATTTCGAAAGTGGCCCGTCGACTGAGGCTCCCAACGAAAACTATTTTTACTGCCCTGGCCATTGGGAATTCCAATCGGATCGTCAAGAGTATTTCTGGCGATCAGGCCACTGGCACCCTCGTGAAAAAAACTGGATCTGGATTCCATCTCGTTATGTTTGGACTCCTCGCGGATGCGTCTATCGGCGCGGCTATTGGGATTATGAATTTGAAAAACGAGGCACTGTCTTCGCCCCCGTCGCCTTCGCTGACAATCGACACTTTCATGACTCTTATCGCTACCGCCCGGATTACTGCATTGACACAGGTGCTAACTTTTTCGTCCATCTCTTTTTCCGGGACAATTGCAGCCAGTATTATTTTGGCGATTACTACGAGCAACAAATCAACAACAACCACTATCATTCCTGGGTAAACCGCCGAAATCTCCACGATCAATACGACCCGCTCATGGCCCATTACTGCGGACGTAGTCATCGCTACAACGATTTTCCTCTTTTGAATTGGATCGATACTCAACACCGCTACTACGAAACCTATCGCAACATGCGCCCTCAGATTTCACTGAGTGCACACATCAATTTGACTGGCTCATCTAGGCACCACGATCGCGCTCATGACGACTATTTCCGCCGCTCGAAACTAGCCAATCGCTATGGCGATCACAACCATGATGACGGACATGATCACGGGGCTGACCGCGGCCATGCTGGAAATCAAACGCAACGGACGAAGGAAAAAGACAATCGTTCGTCCCAACCAATCCGCGTTAATGATCGCGATCTTCGGCAGCATGTTGAAGCCAGTGAAATCGCAAGACAAAAATCAGACCGTCGAAAAAAATCAGAAGAAAGATCAGCTGCAACCCGCCTTGCAGCAGATGAAGCGCGAGCGAAAGCTGCCCAAAAGAAGCGCGAGCGGGATCTGGAAAAACAAGACCGAGATCTCGGACGTGAACAAAAGCTTGCTGAAATTAAGCAAAAATCAATTCAAAGCAAGTTAGCTCGCGACGCTCGATCCGCTGAGTTAAAACGCAAACTAGAGCTGGAAAGGCAAGCAAAATCACAAAAGAAATTGACACCCTCGCAGACCGCGTCTTCCAACACTCGACCTCCGACCAATAGTACGTCTCGCGCTCAACAAAGAGAAATTGAAAAGACGGCGAAGAAGAAGGCCGATGAACTCAAGCGTGCTCAGCAACAGCGAACACTAGCGCAGCAACGGGCTGAACGAGATGAAAAATTAAGAATCGCGAGCGAGGAACACGAGCGATCTAAAAGAATGCGTGAATCTCAAGCAAATGCCGAGCGGGAACGAAGTCGAGCAGCTGCTCAACAAAAGATCGCTGAGGCGAAGCGAGCAGCTCAAGTTAAGGATCAACAAAGAGCGGCTGAGAAAGCACAGCGAGATCGTGAGGCGGCCAGTCGCCGGGCTCAACTTCAAGAAAGACTGGCACAAGAAAAATTGCAACGAGCCGCGAAAGACCGGGCTAAAGAGGCTCAACGCCAAGCGGACAAAGCTCGTCGTGATCGAGAAACCCAGCAACGGCAAGCCGCTGCACAAGCGAAAAAAGAGAATCGAAAGAACAAGTAAATCTAAATCAACGGCAACGGATCAGGACATGATTGCAGGTTTCTATTATTGAAAACGACTTTCGACCTCATCAAGGTCGACACCGAATACATTCTCGGAAACCTGTGATAGTGCCTGCCGATCACCTTCCATGCGAATCGTGCGGTGAAGATGGGTGTAAGATTCACCTGCTTTAAGGGCTAAGGCTGGACTAATCGTTTCCAACTCAAAAAACCCACCCAACTGGCCACCTGACTCATTGGGGCCGTCGTTGTAGCAATTGATGACGTCTCCAGAATAAGGTTCCTTTTGGATTTCCCAAAGGTTGTTGTTGTAACCATTGGGAGCTGTTTCCGGTAAATTAAATTGAACCACCGATAAAACACCACGATCCCGATCCCAACTACCAAGATAGGGCTCAACCCGCTGGTAGGTCAGTCCGAGTTTGCTTCGCATTTTTCCATCACCAAGGAAATACAGCATCCCACCAGAATCATCGACTTGCAAACGTGATTGATCGAGCTTCCCGAAATAGTCAGCATTTACAGTAGGACCCAATTCACTCTCATTACCAACTTTAAACGGCACCAACAATGTCGCCCCGGCAGCCGGCTTGTTCATGCACAACATCCAAATTCCAATTAAGCCGGTTTCCAATTCCCAGGGCGTTTCGCCAATGTTAACCAGCCGATTCTGGCTCTCATGTGCCGCAACGGATAGTCCCTCCAGGGAACACCCAAGATGTTCCGCCGCAATCGCAGAATCAAGCAATGTCACTGTGCGTTCCATTTTCAGATAAAATTCGAACTGACTCCAGTTTGTCAGTTTGGCAGTCCGTCCGAATGACGCAGAAGTCTGGTCGTGGGCAATTAATTGAAACGGCTCGGTGTCTAAGCACCCCGGCGTCCGCCAGTTCTCGTAGAGCATCTCCACTTGGGGATCAAAGAACACCGAATACTGACCACCTTCGGGGGAGATCCACATCCGGTCTTCACCGCCGTAGAGATTGATTTGAGGATCGCTGTTTCCGGCAGCGATCGCATTGTAATTCAAATATCCATAACTAGCGCCGGACATCCCCGACGAGGTGGAAGTCATCGTTCGACCTTGATAAGCAGGAACAACAATTGCGGAAGCCCCTTCTGAATTAGACAATACGATCGTCTTTACATGACGATTGAGAAACTCAAGATCCTGCCCAAACGTGTTTTCATTCATCAAAGTTTACATCTCTTTAGGTTTACCACTGACATCGTACCGCATCAGACCAAAGTAAAAAAAAGCAAAAATAGCAATCGGAATTGCCGAGAGGAATATGTAAGAAACTAAAGAGCCACCCAAAATCCCAAACGAGAGAATCGTCAACCACGCCCACCATGTATCCCGCATAAGCCCCTGATAACGTCGCACATTAGCTCCAAGTTGATTTTGCCGAAATTAAATCCACTGTCCTTCAAATTGTTTACCGACCTTGCAGAACATCCGCAACACAGTCTCTCCCTGAAACGTCGAACTCAACTTGAATTGCTTGCCGTTTGGCTCGGTTAACGCTTAACCCGCGCACTATCTCCAGCCATCAAAGCCTCGACTTCCTCGACACTCGCCATCGTCGTATCTCCATGAGTCGTCATTGCCAAAGCACCGTGAGCAGCTCCATACTCAACCGCTTGCTGAGCATCCCCCGTTTTAAGGAATCCGTAAATCAAACCCGATGCAAAACTATCGCCGCCTCCCACTCGATCAAATATTTCAAGATCCTTTCGATGAACTGCCTGGCATAAATTTCCATCGCTCCAACAAAGTGCCCCCCAATCATTGATCGATGCCGTTTTGACGGTCCTTAATGTGGTCGCAATCGCTTGGAAATTTGGAAAATCAGAGATCGCTTGCTCAATCATTTTTTTATAACCCTCGATCGGCAACTCCTTCATTTGCTCATCAAGCCCCTCAACATTCAGGCCTAAACAAGCGGTAAAATCCTCTTCGTTGCCAATCATGACGTCGACGAATGGCGCCAGCGAACGATTCACGCGCTGACAACTCTCTTTCCCACCAAAAGCTGACCAAAGTGAACTGCGAAAATTCAGATCGTAAGAGGTTACGGTGCCATGCTTCTTTGCACACTGCAATGCCTCGGCGATTACTTCCGGAGTCGTTTCTGAAAGTGCTGCGTAAATACCACCGGTATGAAACCAACGAACCCCCAGTTCGCCAAAGATATATTCCCAATCAATATCACCCGGTTTTAATTGAGATGCCGCTGTCGCACCGCGATCGGACGTTCCCAGCGCCGCGCGAACTCCATAACCACGCTCCGTAAAATTCAAACCGTTTCGACACGAACGACCAACTCCGTCAAACTCCAGCCATTTAACAAATTCCATATCCACACCGCCGGTGAGAATTAAATTCTCTAGCAAACGCCCTACTTCGTTTTTGGCAAAAGCTGAGACAAGCCCCGCCCGCAGACCAAAGCAACGGCGCAATCCGCGAGCCACATTGTACTCGCCACCTCCCTCCCAGACATCAAAACTGCGAGCCGTTCGCAC
>CALKNI010000153.1 GCA_938091115.1 uncultured Pirellulaceae bacterium
GGTTTTCTATGTCTTGAACATGATGGCCCCTATCCCGGCGATGTCGACATTACCGAACGACTGCCATTGCAAAAGGGTGAATTGGATTCGCAGTGGGTACAGGGGCAGATTTCGAACGAATTTTACAAATGGTGTCGTGAACGAGGGATTTATATAAACGCCCCCGATTACTACTATCTTAGCGGAACCAGCAAATGTGGAATGGGATACCGGGAAGTCAATTGGTCGTTGCCTCGAGCGTTGCAATTGCTCCACGCGCGGCAAAATATTTACGATGGAACTTGGTACAAAACGCCATCGATGGGATGGATGTTCGTTCCATTGTCAGAATACCACGGCGGGGGCGCTGCAGCGACGATCGAACCTCTCAAGGATCATCGAGAACATTATGCACAGATGATTGATTCCAATCTTGGACTTGGCGTGCAGGCATGTTACCGCGGCCCGAGACTTTTTGATTCTCCTGAGACTCGTGATTTGGTGAAACAGAAAGTTGAGTGGTTTAAAAAGTATCGAGAAATTCTCGAAAGCGATGTGGTTCATGGTCGTCGAGCGGACGGTCGTAATCTAGATTGGATGCTACACGTCAATCCTGAACTCGATAATTGTGGTATGTTGGTGGTTTATAATCCAACTAGCAAGCCTGTCAGTGAGCGATTGAAAGTCAATGTTTACTATACTGGGTTACGTGATAGCGTAAGGGTTATGGGGTCGGCGGGAAAATCGATTCAGATCAAGGTGCAGCGAGATTATGCGATTGAACTAAAGGTTGTTGTGCCCCCCAATGGTATGAGTTGGTATTTGATGAAGTGATAGAATTTCAAAAGGCAAGTATGAAATATTTGATTAGCCGCGGGCTTGTGCTAGGCCTGATTGTCGCGTTCGTTGTAGTAAACTTTGATACGCCTTTAAACGCTGACACACCATTGCGCAGTGAAGTTGTCGTTCCGATTCGAAAGGCGAGTTTTGATCAGGATGGAAAGTGTCGAACGCGTCGGCAAGGTGGGAATCCACGTGAGGTTTCTGGCTACTTCGTCTTTGACGGCTCTCAGGATGGCAATCGCCAAGTTGATCCACAGATTGCAATCGGTGGTGGCTTCATCCTGCATGGAACGAATAACGGTCTAATTATTTACGACAAACAGGGGGAGTTCATCAATGGCGTAAGTCAAAACTGTTTCAACAAAGGAATAGACCCCAAGCTTTTCTTTGATGCTCATAACGGGGTTTTCGGATTTGATTTGTGGAATCCATGGGATAAAGAAAAGAAAAAGCCTGTCAACATTTCTATATCTGAAACGAGTGATCCGCGGGGTGCGTGGAATACCTATCCGGTGCCGGCACCTGGTGGGAGAGATGGTGGCGGGATTGGCTACAGTCGGAAGTGGATCGGCTATACTTTCCCCGGCGGGCCAACCCAGACGTTTGTAATGAAATTGGCAGAGGCGAAAGCGGGGAAACCGGCGACTATATTTCACTTCAAAGGGAATTTGGGGCACCCTGTTTTGACTCAAGATGCTTTAGATGATCTTTACTTTGTAAAAGTAAACGAACGTGAGGTGGCCATCACGCGTGTTTACGAAACGGCAAGCGGAACACCTCAATCGGATACGGTCCGAAAGAGACATGGACTTAAGCACATGGGGTATCCAAGGCAGTCTCCTCAAAAAGGAACTGATCAGCTAACTGCCTCTGGGGATCGAAACCCTAAGAACCTGGTTTTGCAGGGTGGTTTTATTTGGTTCTCGCAAGCGGTGACGGTTGATGGTCGTTCAGCAGTGCAGTGGCATCAGATGCGGCTTAACGGAGAATTTGTACAAACGGGCTTGATCAGTGATCCTAAAAGGAGTTTCATCCAGACCACAATCGCGGTTAATCAGCAATTGGACGTGCTGGTTGGATTTCAGGAAACTGGCTCCGATATGTTTATTAGTCCAAGATTTGCATTTCGCCGAAGCGGCGATCCGGCGGGAACTTTACAACCTACTGTTTCGATCGGTGAGGGGCAGGGCGCAACCAATGGCGTGGCTTGGGGTGATTACAGTGGCAGCGTGGTTGACGGTGACAACGGGTTGGATCTTTGGACAATACAAAGTGTGACCGATGCCGAGGGCAAAGGAGATACGGTTATCGCAAGAGTGCCGTTTAAAAGTCGATAATTCATTAATTATGGAAACACCCTTGAAGAACAGTATTCTGAACATGTTGGGGCGCAAGAAATCCGTTCCAGTGGCGATTTTACTAATCGGTATGGTTATCGCGCTGCTCGGCTGCAATGAAACGGAAGAGCTAAAGCCAGAATTTGTTGAACCAGTTGCTGTAAAACCGGATCCCCTCGCAATGTTGGTGGTCGGAGAGAAAGGGGTTGGCGAACGAATTGCTAGGCAGTGGAGGGCACTTGAGGATGGCGAACTAGAAATAATAGAAATATCAATTCAAGACTTCATCGCCAATGATTTTAATGCTCCCGCAGGCAAACCTGTGGATGTGATGGTTTACCCGCCCAATATGATTGCGGAATTAGTGAATCGGGAGCGTATTCGGAAAGTTCCAACCGACTTAATTCAGTCATCAGATTTTAACAAGCTTGGATTACTGAAACATTTTCGGGTTTCAGTCGTTCGACATGAAGGCGAGACTTGGGCTGTACCATTGGGAGCTCCAAATTTTTCTCTGCTCATTAATTCCAAAGTTATGGCTGAAAAATTTATACCTAGTAGTTGGTCGAAGATGGGGAGTGCGCTTTCGCAAATTGCGCAATATGATGAAGTGAAGCCCGATGAATTTCAGTTCCCTGCAAAGGTCGACATGCCATTGGAGGAGCGATGGGCAGCGTGGACATTTCTTGCTAGGGCTGCACCGTCGGTTTGTAACCGAGGAAAATTGTCGACCGTGTTTGACCGTGAAGATATTCAGCCGTTGATTAATTTGCCGCCTTTCGTTGAGGCGCTTGAGCAATTGAAGTCAATTGCTAGTGAGCGTTCTTATGATTTAGATCCAGCGGGAGTGTTTCGGTTGATGCAGCAGGGAAAGTCTGCCATTGCTATATCCTGGCCCTCGGTTGCTTTTGATCCAAATTTAAATGGTCAAAATGAAGGGCGTGGCAGCGGTGAATTAGCCAGTGACCGATTGAATCCGAATGGAGATGCTGCCAGTTTTTCAGTCCGCCCTTTGCCCGGGGCTTTGCGTTGGTACGATCAGAAATCGGGACGCTGGATTATTCGCCGGAAGTCTGATGAGAAACGTGTTGGCCTGATCGGTTTTTCTGGATTGGTAGCTTCGGTGGCCAAAGGAAGTTTAAATGAGCAAACAGCGTGGGGGCTTCTTAAGTGGCTGCCTGATAAAGCAATCAGCAAGGTAACGATGGCTGAGTCACCTGTTAGTGGTCCATTTCGCGCGAGCCATCTCGGTGAGATGATGCGGTGGACTGGGGATTGGGTGCCAGAGGCGTCCGCGTTCGAATACGCGGATGTAATTGAACAGAATCATGAACGAGGGGTAGTTTTGATGTTTCCCCGAATTCCTCAGGCGTCGAGATACCTTGAAGTCCTCGATTTGGCGGTTCGCCGAGTCGTTGCAGGAGAGGCAGATGCTCAGGCGGCACTCGATAATGTCGCGGAACAATGGGATGAGATTACAAATGAAATCGGCCGAGAGGGTCAGCGGAAGAGTTTGCGAAAGGTCACCGGAATTTGAATCGGTTGATCTGATTTCTTGCTTATTGACCTCCGTAGATAAGCCATTCGTTATTTTCGTGGTGGTTAGAACGATAATTCGGGCGGACTTGAGGATTGGCTCCGAGTGCGGGCGAGACTATTTCGTGAAATCCGTAATAAAGCCCTTCTCTTTTTCAAAGTGGTTGCCTATTCTTTTAGCTCGCTGCAAACGATTTTGTTGCTGTCATTTTTCTTGAACGGGTTTCTGGTTCTTTACGAATCCCATGGTTAACCGACATGCTTGGAAAATGGTGCCTTGGTTACCATCGAGAGTTACGAATTCGCGGCGAAAATTGAACCGAACGCGTCTCACGCAAAAGCCTTGGTTAGGTAGTTGGAAATTGCACGAGACTCTGCGGAACGAATAGTGATGGGGTTGCTCATCACGTTTAAGCGCTAGGTATCAGAGAGGGGTCGCCTCTCGCCCCATCGTTTTTGAAACGATGGGCATGTGTAATTTTAACAATTTAATTGAGTGGTTTTGCAAATGTCTAATGATGTTTCTGGTGGTTCTACGTCTTCAAATTCTGCTGATAGCAGTTCTGTTACTCCGATAACAACGGAAGTCCAAGTTGTTACTCAGGAAGAGAGTAATCCTAATCAAAATCCCGTCCCCGTTGAATTTGTTGTCGAGGGTCAGGTCGAGACGGAAAGTGATGCGACTCCTGCAGAGGCGGTTGTCGTGGTAAACGAAGGACTTGTAGTCGATTCGTTGTCGATCGATCCAGCGGAAGAAGTCGCCATTTTGCTCGGTGAAAAACCAAAGAAAAAGCCTTCCGTTGAGCCAGAAGATGTTCTGGTTGAGGAAAGTAATGGCAGTTTAGTTGACCCGTTTGTAGCAACGGAAGATTCGGGATCACCCGAAGAAGATGTTGTGATCCCCGAGGCTGGGGAGCAAGCAGAGGAGGCGGTAGCCTCAGCTGAATTGGTGATCGAAGAGGAGGATTTTGATCAACAAGAGGCGCGGAATTTATTCGAGGAAATGGGGCTTGGCCCAGCGGTTCTCGAGGCAATTAATAGAGTGGGGTATGAAACTCCGTCGCCTATTCAGGCTCAGGCGGTTCCCGTAATTCTCTCGGGGCGCGACTTAATGGGGCAGGCTGAAACCGGTTCCGGTAAAACGGCGGCGTTTGCGTGGCCATTACTTTCAAGAATCGATATGTCTTTGAATCGGCCGCAAGTTTTGGTGCTCGCACCGACGCGTGAATTGGCAATTCAAGTCACTGCTGCTTTTGAAAAGTATGCGACAGGTATCGAGAATTTTCGAGCGGTGACAATTTATGGTGGCCAGAGCTATGAAACTCAGCTTCGAGCACTCAGTCGCGGCGTTCAGGTCGTGGTGGGAACTCCGGGGAGGGTCATGGACCACCTGCGAAGAAAAACATTGGATCTGCGGAACTTGAAGACTCTCGTACTCGATGAAGCTGACGAGATGTTAAGAATGGGGTTCATCGATGACGTGGAATGGATTTTAGAACAGCTTCCTCGGGAACGGCAGATTCTTTCTTTCTCAGCTACTTTGCCACCGCCTATTCAACGGATCGCCAAGAATTATCTTCAGAATCCCGTTCACATTGCAATTAAAAGTAAAACGGCAACCGCGGAATCGATCACTCAAACATGTGTTTTCCTTTCACCGCGGGAGAAGATGGAACGGTTGGTTCGAATCCTTGAGACCGAGCAGAGCGATGGCGTAATCATTTTTGTAAAAACACGAAACTCGACGATCGTGGTTTCTGAAGGGTTGGTGCAGCGAGGTATTATCGCATCGCCGCTCAATGGTGATATTCCGCAGGCTCAACGAGAGCGAACCGTTAACCAACTTAAGTCGGGAAGAATTAATGTGGTTGTCGCTACGGATGTAGCCGCCCGCGGTTTAGATGTTCAGCGGATTAGCCACGTGATCAATTACGATTTCCCACACGATACCGAAGCCTATGTGCACAGGATTGGTCGAACTGGACGCGCGGGACGAAATGGTAATGCAATTCTTTTTGTCGAGCCAAAGGAAAAAGGGAAGTTGAGCCGGTTGCAGCGAGCGACGAATCAGCGAATTGATACTTTTAAACAGAAGTCAATCGATGAGATTAATCAGGTTCGCATTGAACAGTTTAAAGAGCGAGTAGTGAAGGCGAACAGCCATGGAGACATCAAGTTTTTTACACAGATTGTCAACGAACTTAAAGACGAATCGGAATTAACTCTTGAACAAATTGCAGCCTCACTTGGTGTGTTGGCACAAGGGCAGGCTCCTTTGCTGCTCAAGGAGTTAAAAGATCGAAAGTCTAACCGGAAAAAAGAAGGAAATCGGGAGCGTGGTCCGATGACACTTTATCGAATTGAAGTGGGACGCGAACACGGAGTCGGGCCTGGCAATATTGTGGGAGCGATAACGAATGAGGCAAATCTATCAAATGGCCAAATTGGCCGAATCAATATCTTTGATAAATTCAGTACGATTTTGCTTCCGAGTGAGCTGAATTCCGAGGTGATAAATCATCTCAAGCATGTCTATGTTTCTGGTCAAGCATTGGGAATAAGTAAATCGGATAAGCAATATTCTCGAGCCGCAGGTGGGCGAAGCAACGGTGGCCCGCAATCGCGTGGTGGTCGGTCGGATAAACGTTATGGAGATAAGCGGGGAAATGGTAAACGTTTCGAACGTGGAGCAGGTCGGCCAAAATCTCATCAAGAGGGCGCCGGTGAGCGCCGTGGGCGAGATTTTGATCGAAACAGTTCCGAACGAAAAGCTCCAGAACGCAAAACTTCGGTGGGGGAAAATAGGAAACCGTTTAGTGAAGGAGCGGTTCGAAAGAAATTTGCGGATAAAAAGTCAACGAAGAAAAAGAGCAACGCGGCTGTGCAGCGAACCGAACGCGGCGAGAAGAAAGATCGATTTTCGCGAGAGGAAAATAGTAAGTACTCTGGCCAAAAATCAAGTTTTGTAAAGGGCCGCAGTAAACCTGCTAAAAAATCAAAAGCTGCGACACGAGTTAAGGCAAAACGGAAAGCGGGAGCCAAGCCATCAAGTCCCATGAAAAAGTACGTCAAAATTCGGTAGTGGCGATAATCATTGGTGCGCCAATTGACGTAGGATGTTTGTCTGGTTTGCAATCAGGCAGTTAGTTTCTGCCTCGGGCACCATGGTGAATGTGTTGCGTTGTAATTTTCCAGAAAGTATCCCAATATTTTTCCAGCTGGCTGTTTACTGAAATTGGAGCAGTAGCGTTCGGCTCGAGTGATTGTTGTCAGGAGGAAAGCAGTGGCGGCTTTTTTTGCTTTGATTTGCACGCTGATCATTTCGTTTCTGGTGACGCGAATCGGAGCGGTGGCATTGTCCCTGACTGGAATGGCACAGGACTCTGCCCGATTTCAAGCGAAGTCGGCATATACGGGTGTTGGTTTCACGACGAGTGAATCTGAACAGGTAGTTGACCATCCTGTGCGGCGCCGAATTCTTTCGACGCTGATGACATTAGGCAACGTAGGTATTGCCGTTGTAATCGCTTCGATGATGGGAACTTTTGCCACAGTTGCCACGAACGATAAAGACGTATTCTATCGAGTGGTTCTGTTGTCCGGTGTGTTAGCATCCCTGTGGGCAATTGGCACGCGGCGTTGGTTCGATCAGGGAATTGAGAGTCTGATTTCCTATGCACTGCGGCGCTGGACTCACTTGGACGTTCATGACTACGTATCGCTTTTGCATTTAGCTGACGGATTCGTGGTATTCGAAATTTGTGTTAACGAGGGAGATTGGGTTTGTGAGAAAACTTTGGCAGAGGCGATGCTCTCTGCTGAAGGAGTGTTGGTTCTTGGCATCCACAGAGCCAATGGGAAATACATCGGAAGCCCTAACGGTAATACTCAGGTGCATGTGGAGGACGTGCTTACTGTCTATGGCCCTAGGTTTCGCCTCGAAGAAATCGATCTTCGCCAACAGGGATACCAGGGCGATACCGCACATAAAACTGCAATGTTGGATCAGCAGAAATCGGAGGCTGAAATCGAAAATGATACCGAAGCTCAGTGAGTGAGACATGGCAAACGACCTCCGCGCCTAAATTCATTCAAAACTTCTTTGTCTTGACGGACGTGGCTCAATTAACTCGTTCGGCTGATTTTTGCCATTGAGTTTTCATTTTCGAGTAGCACATTCCATATTTCGTTCTCGAATTGAAGAACAGCCAAGCGATTTTTGGATTTTGGTTCCCATCGATAGTGCCCCGTTCGAACTCGTTTAACGGTTCCACGGTTATTGGCAACTGGTCCTTCGTAATCGAGGTAGTGGATTCGATGGTCGGTTATTCTTTCGCCGAGGACGGTGTGGTTGATCGCGGGCAATTGATCCAAACGCCAGGTCCAGAGAGCGTTTTGAACTTCTAACATGAGATCCCAATGGTTTGCATTGATAATTTGATGCAATAAAATCACGCATCGACAGTCTTCGTCGTTGGTTTCGACCCGAGGATGGTTAGGGGTTTTCATGTCGAGCATAAAATGGGAAGTTGTTGTTTTTCCAGCGAGTTAGCATGCGTTAGCTATTGGCGCAGAGACCGTTGTCTTTCAAGATTAAGTTATGGACGTCGAGACTTCCCAAACACCGAAATTTGTTCTGCCGCACGTTAAGCCGATCTCCATCGGCAACGTTACGGTTGATCCGCCAATTTTACAAGCGCCCATGGCTGGATTTACCAATTACGCCTTCCGTCAGATCGTCCGCGAATATGGCGGTTCGGGGTTGATTGCAACCGAAATGGTCAATGCCAGAGGTTTCGTCTGGTTGGACGAGAATACGCCAGAGCATCCGGAGCGGCTATGGGGAGTTCGGGATGAGCCACGGCCGCTGGCGGTTCAAATTTGGGATAATCAGCCTGAGACAATGGCCAAAGTCGGCCGGCGTTTGGTTGAGGATTACCAAGTTAGTATTGTGGATATTAATTTTGGCTGTCCCGTCAAACAAGTAACTGAGAAAGCGAAAAGCGGAAGCTATCTTCTTCGCACTCCCGATAAAATGGGCGAGATTATCTCTGAAGTCGTGAAAGCGTGTGCGCCGACACCTGTTACAGCAAAGATTCGTTTGGGTTGCACCCGCGATAATATAAACGCTATCGATGTCGCTCAGGTAGTGGAAGGTTCGGGGGCAGCAGCCTTAACGGTTCACGGACGTACCGCTCAGGATATGTTTAGGGGACATTCAGATTGGGACCGGATTTCTGAAATTCGTCCCTATTTGAAGAATATTCCTTTGATTGGGAACGGCGATCTCGACAGCCATGAAAAGGTAATGCACGCATTTCAAAATTACGATGTCGACGGTGTCATGATTGCGAGAGCATGCCTTGGTAGACCTTGGCTTTTCGCACAATGTAAGGCTGCACTGTTAGGTGAAACGGTTCCCTCGGACCCTTCATTGTCCGAACAGAAAAAATGTTTGCTGCACCATTTCGATCTAATTGTGCAGAGGTTTGGAGAAAGTAAGGGAGCGCAACTGATGCGGAGGTATGCGTGTTGTTACGCTCAAGGGCGGTTCGGCGCGCGTCATTTCCGTACACACGTTGCAAAAGTAAGTACGGCAGAAGAATTTCATGCAGTGGTCGAAGATTATTTTCCGGTAGATAAAGAAGACTCGTAATTCGCGATAGTTTTCCCGTTCATTCAGCAGTTGTTTAAATCTGAAGTGACGTTTTCGAAGGAAGCCCTTGCTTACGGAAGCATCATGTTTTCACTAGATAATTGTAGGGATTAAAGATGCATCATCAGCCGAATCAGTTAGCTCTTCAGTTATTCGAAATGGCAATTTTGGATCGAGATGCGCTGGAGATAAAGCTAGATTCAAAAGCTGGTTCGCGAATTTTAGATTTTGCGGTAGGCCGCCCGGGTCGCTTGAATGCGGGGGTTCTCCTGGCGCGGATCTGCATGGGGGGGTTGGCTCAAATTAAGGTGCGCGATGCCGATGATTCGCTTGGGCTTCGGTCGGTCGAGGTGTGCACCGATGAGCCATTGCTGTCTTGTATTGGGTCCCAGTATGCCGGTTGGCCAATTTCAAGTGTAGATTATTTTGCGATGGGTAGCGGACCTTTGCGATTGTTGCGAGGCAAAGAAGAGATACTAGTTGCGTATGATCTTTCCGCGTTGCCTCAACAAGCGGTTGGAGTTTTAGAATCAAATCAATTGCCACAGGAGGCAACCGTTGAGCAAATGGCTGCTGAGTGCGGTATCGACACTCGTTCTCTAAACGTTTGCGTTGCCAGAACAGCCAGTTGGCCCGGTTCGGTTCAAGTGGTGGCGAGATCCATTGAAGTAGCGATGCACAAATTGAATGAACTTGAGTTTGACTTAAAAACAATTTGTTCTGGAACCGGGAATGCACCACTTCCTCCCCTCGCTGAAGACGATATGACTGCGTTGGGGTGGACCAATGATGCGATATTATATGGTGGGCGAGTTGAGTTGGTTGTCGATACCTCGGATGATGCAGTCAGTTCGGTCATTGATCGGTTGCCAAGCTCGAGCTCTTCGGAGTTTGGCGAACCGTTTTTAGATATTTTTGAGCGATATAACAAAGATTTCTACAAAATCGACAAAATGCTTTTCAGCCCTGCAAGCGTGAGAATTGAAAATCAGGCAACAGGAACGATCTGGGATGTCGGTGCAATTAGACACGACGTGCTTCGGCGTTCCTTTGGAATCGAGTGAACGATGCGGATCGTTGTTTTATCTAATCCAGAAAGTTGGTATTTTTTGGATTTAGTGCGCGCATCAGGGGCTCGCCACGATTTGGTCGCGATGTCATTTGAATCGCTTGCCGCGTCCGTTGGGCCGAATTTGAAATTTAGCCTCGATGCTGATTGTATTATTGCGAGAACCATGCCAGCGGGGTCGTTAGAACAGATTGTGTTCCGAATGGATTGCTTAAGCCAACTAAGTGCGGCGGGTGTATTGTTGGTCAATTCGCCCCGCTCGATTGAGGCGGCGGTTGATAAATACCTTTCCCTTGCGTTACTCCAGCAAGCAGGTTTGTCCGTACCAGCGACTTTCGTTTGTCAAGACTTGGCAACCGCGATGAAAGCGTTTCATGAGTTGGGTGAGGACGTCGTTGTAAAGCCAATTTTTGGCAGCCTCGGACGCGGTCTTGTCCGGTTACAGTCGAGAGATGAAGCAGCGAGTTATTTTTGTAAGCTGATCGAAGAGCAACGAGTGATCTACCAGCAGAAATTCATAACTCATCCTGGTTATGACGTACGCCTACTGGTTTTAGGAGAGCGTGTGTGGGGGATGAAACGTAAGAATTCTCGGCATTGGATTACAAATATTAGCCAGGGGGGAGTTGGTGAAGACTATCAAGTTAAATCTGAAGAGCGAGAATTGGCCCTGGGGGCCGCGAGAGCGGTTGGAGCGTATTTTGCGGGGGTTGATCTAATTACCGATTCAAAGACTGGTAAGCAATTTATACTGGAAGTTAATGCAGTGCCTGGCTGGAGAGCAATCTCAAGTGTTTTAGAGGTTGATATTGCAGCGGAATTAATTTCAGAGATTGAGCAGTTGCATAAATGCCTCACGGGTTGTAAGTGAGGCGAGCGGAGTATGCAGATTAAATCAATCACAAGCCAATTTGTTGTTTTGCCCAACCTCGTAACTGCTCTCTAAATATTTTTGAGTTGTGACGAATGTCGACTGGTAGCGAACGATGAAGAAGAAAGTGATCGATCGTATTTGTTTGCCAAAACCCTCCGGCCAGGGATTTGATTTCTAAAAGCAGCCGATCTTCGTTTGATTTCGAGGTTGGCCAGTGCTCCGGATTAGGCTCGCAGATCATGACGGGGCGTTGTGACCCTGCTGAGCCGATGCCGACTAGAGCACTGCGGTAAATCTGCGGGTGAGTATTAATTATAGCTTCACATGGAATGGTAAACATGGTGTGCTGGGACGTTTGCACGCGATGGGTTTTTCTGCCGCAGAACCAAAATCGATCCTGTTCGTCGAAGTATCCCACGTCGCCCATGCGGTGCCAAAAGGAATCGCCGTCGGATATTTTATGATTAGCGTTGGCATCTGTCCGCGTCACATATTGATCGGAAACGACTGGTCCACGCACCATAAGTTCGCCAACCACACCCGGTTCAAGTGGAACGGTATCGCCGATCTCAAGGATCGGTGCATCGTCGATGGCGATTATTCGCCAATCGATCTTTGGAAAACGTTTGCCAACACAGGTTCCTTCGCCTCGTTCGGTTCGTTCGGCTGTTTCGTTCAGGACAACGGATCCAGAGTTGCAGGCAATGGGAAGCGATTCGGTCGCGCCGTAGGGCGTGAAAGTATCGCCATTCGGTGAGATTATTTCTTTGATTTTTCTAAGAGTAGGAGGAGGGACTGGAGCACCCGCACTTAAGATTCGCTCAATGGTTGGAAGTCGTTGCGAGTGTTGGACGCAATAATTAGCGACTGTATTCCAGAGAGCAGGAGAGCCAAAGGATTGATTTGCCTGAAATTGCTCAACTGCGTCAATGATGTTGGGTGGGTAAACATCGGCTGGGCGGGTTGGATCCATTTGAGGGAAAACTGTGGTGATTCCCATCGCGACATTGAACAAAGCGAACAGGGGAAACCCCGACACATCGGTTCCACCAGGCACCAAGTGGAAATAATTTGCAATTTGTTCGCATTGTTCGATGAAAATTCGGTGCCGATAGAGAACGCCTTTGGGAGGTCCTGTGCTGCCTGTCGTAAAGATGATGGCAGCTGGATCGTTGCGTTTTAGTTGAACCCACGGTGGCGTGGTATTATCGGTCTGCTTAAAAAAATAATTGGCATTCTTGCATCGTGGGAAAAAACCGTTAATAACAACATTGTTTTTGCATTTTGGAAATTTGGAGAAAAATACTGATCGTGCCATGTGAGCCAGGGGGATTCCCAGCATCCCTTCGGGCTGTGCGTCCGACAGGCACTGAATCATGTTCTTCCGACCCATCCCTGGATCAATTAAAATTGTGACCACCCCTGTTTTAAACAAACCAAAAACCGAGGCGACAAAATCGATTCCAGGGGGAACCATTAGCGCCATTCGCATTCCCGGTTGAATTCCCATCTCGATTAAACCATTGGCAATTTGGTTACTTTTTCGTTCCAGTTCCGCGAAAGTAATGGTTTCGTAAGCAAGTGACTTTCCCACAGCAACGCGTTGAGGTTGTCCTTTGCGGGGGCAAGCCACGGCGATCGAATTGGGCATGGATTCGGCCATTTTTGTCAACGAATAGCCAATGTTCTGAAGGCTATCCAAGGACAGGGTGTGAAACTCGGGGAAAGGGGAATGGGTTGTCATTGCTTCCGCAGTATGTTCTTGAGAGTTTATATGCGTTAATCCGATTGCAGTCCGCCGCACTCCAATTGTATTGTAAAACTAGGGGTCATAGGCTTTCGGCAGGCCCTGAATTCACGTAAATTGAATTGATTGAAAATCGTTTAAAAAGTCAACTCTTCTCTGCCTCGCGAGCCTGGGCGGTTACAGGAATTGGCAAAAAAATAATTCACTTGTGTTTGGCGGACCGTTATATCGGCCCGCTGGACCTGCGTTGGAACATTATATGGATATTGACATTTATCAGCAGTGCCCCTGCCACGCCGAAAAGAAAATTAAATTTTGTTGCGGCAAGGGTGTGATTGGCGATTTGAACGAGGTACTTGCCAAGAACAAGTCCGGGCAATCGACCGCGGCACTTGATCAAATTGACCGAGCTATCAAAAAATCGGGTCCCAAAGATTGTTTGCTGACGATTCAGACTCATATCCTGATCACCAATGGTGAAATTGAAAAAGCACGAAAATCTAACGAACTTTTTTTGCAAACGAATCCTAAGCACTCGACGGGCCTCCATCATCGGGCGCTCATTTTCCTAGCAGAGGGCAAGACGGACGACGCAGTTGAGTCGTTGCAGGATGCGATGGATGCAATTACGGGTAATGAGATTCCAATTTCTCTCGCCAATGCTTTTCGGATGGTCGGAGTCGCTCTTTTTAGTGAAGGGAAAACGATGGCTGGCCGGGCGCATCTGAAATATGCGATGGTGCTCAAAAATGAATCCGACCCGGAGATTGGGCGAATGCTGCAAGAGTCACTGGCGGCTCCTTCGACGCCTTTGGTGTTGAAACAGGAGTTTCCACTTGCCCCCGTACCCGAAGGTGCGGAATGGGAAAAGCGTTATGTCAACACATTCCGGGCATTGGATCGTGGGCAATTTCGAAAAGGCCTTAAATTTTTAAATAAAATTGATTCCGAATTTCCAGATTTGCCAATCATAGTTCGTGGCATTGCAATCGTAAATTCTTATCTGGGGCGAATCGATGATCAGGTCGCGGCCTGGCGTCGTTACAGTCGCCTTGCCGACGTATCAGTCCTTGAGGGTACGGAAGCCGAAGCAATCGCGCAACTGTTTGACACAAAGGCGTTAGCAGCAACCGTTGCGATCGTTCGTCACACTTACGAGATTGATGGTGTGGAGTTGGTTAGCGAGCTTGCCCTGTCCAACTCACGGCTGGCCAATTCTGAACCAATGCCTGCGGATCCATTCGATGAGGGGCCAGCACCCCGAATGAACTTTTTGATTTTGGATCGCGATGCAGTTGCGGATGCCGGGGAATTGACCCTAGAGAACGTGCCAAGCGTAATTGGCGAGCTACTTGTATTTGGAAAACAGACCGATCGTGGTGCTCGTCTTGAAGTAATCACGGCGGAGGACTCGCGTTTAGAGAAAGTGACAAAGTTTATTACCGAGTTGTTTGGTGAATCAATTTCTGGTGAGGTGGTTGAGCAGACGATTGGTGAATCGACTGCGATGAGTGAATTGCTCGAATGGCGATGGCATTTACCGGAAGGCGTTACTCGAAAACAACATTCGGAAATGGTTGAAGCCCATCGAGAGCATTTGATGGTTGATGAGTGGCCCAAGCTCGAGTTTAAAATACTGGGCGATCGTTCAGCGGAAGAAGCGAAGGGTGATCCGGAGGTTGAGTTACCGCTCCGAGCGTTGGTTCTGATGCTGGAGAACGCTTCTCAAGGGCAGGGGTTTACCGATGGGTTAGGTCGGAAAATGCGAGAAAAACTTGGGTTGTCCGAATACGATCGCATAACACCCGAAGGTGATTTACTAACCGGGTCACCTATCCTTCAACAATACCTTGATTTTAGCGCATTGTCGGAAGCCCAGTTGATGTCAGTTCAGCACTCGGCAATGGGAGTTGGAAACGTTAGGGTCTTAAAACAACTCGTTACTGAAGTTTTGTCACGGCCGGATATGGAATCGATGCCACGTGATGTCAGCTATTCGATGATGGCGCACTTTGCTGATGACGATACCGAAGCATTGGAGTTTTTAGAGAAAGCAAAAGAAGAGGCTCGAAATTCGGGAAGATCAGTCGGGATCTACTTCGTGCAGGAATTTGAATTTAAATTGATGCGTGGAATGACTGATCAAATTACTGAACTTCTCCAGACGATTCAAATGAATCATCTCAATGAACCGGAGGTTGAGTATCAGTTAGTTCGGGTTCTGGATCGTTTTGGGATTGGGCCAGACCGTGGGCCTATACGAGGTGCTCCAGAACCAGCGGCGGAAACAACTCAGGGCGGCATCTGGACTCCCGACCAAGGTGGTGGAGCGGAACCGTCGCCCGTTGCAGAATCAGATAATGGAGGTGGCAATGAAAATTCATCTGGATTGTGGATCCCGGAATGATGTCGTGACCACCGTCATCGCGGCCAGTGCTTCGGCTGGACTTCGCTGATTTACTGATCTGCCGATGGGGAAGCGGGGATGATTGCGAGTGGCAATCCCAATTTCGGGGAGACGCTACGAGTCGGAAGCGGAGTGCGATTTCGCGAAGAGTTAGATTTAATCGACGGAGAGAATTTTAGTGCCAAAATACATTGTCAGATACGGGATCATGCGAAGCATTGGCGTGATGGCATCGCGTAATGACATTGTGTACCGCCGTAGTATGGAAGTGATCGTGCGAACTGATCGTGGGATCGAAGTTGGCCAGGTATTGTGTGAAGCAACTGAGGACGCGTTGTCTCATTTGGATCAACCTGCAACTGGGCATGTGATTCGGGAAGTTTCCAATGATGATGTCGTTTCGATCGATGGAATTGACGGTGATCGAAGGAAGAAGTTGGCGATCTGTCAGAAGCATATCGAAGCACTCAAGCTCGATATGAAACTCATCGACGTGGAACAATTGTTTGGTGGCGAACGTCTTGTCGTATTTTACCTATCAGAAGATCGAGTTGATTTTAGAGAACTCGTTAAATTGCTTGCGACCGAGTTTCAAACCCGAATTGAGATGAGGCAAATTGGTGTCCGCGACGAGGCAAAATTACTTGCTGATTACGGTGACTGCGGCAAACCGGTTTGCTGTAACAGCCATTTAATACAGATGCCACCGGTATCGATGAAGATGGCAAAATTACAAAAGGCCACTCTGGATCCTACGAAGATATCCGGGCGTTGCGGGCGATTGAAATGCTGTCTCAGATACGAGTTTGACACTTATGAGGCAATCCAAAAACAGCTTCCCCGGGTTGGGGCGTACATCGTAACTCGGGATGGTAAAGGGAAGGTCCTCAATCAGCAAATCATATCTGAACAATTGCTGGTTGAGATGGAAGATCATCGACGGGTGGTAATCGACGCAAGTGACGTGCTTACGGTCGTTAAAAAAACATCCAGTGTTTCGGAGGGTAAGCCGAAGCAGGATACGAAAAAAGTTCCAGCGGGCAAAGGTAGTGGTTCCGATCAAAAGAATAAGGCTGAGAGAGCTGAAAAGAACAATAATTCCAAGCGAAACGCCTCTGGGGAAGATTCAGGAGACGCGAAAAGTGGAAAGCCTTCACGTGGTAAGAGGCGTCAACGAAAACGCGGTGGCCGAAATAAGAAGTCACAAGGGGGCGGCACAGATGGAGAGAAATGAGAGATTCGAGTTGGTTTCTACGTGATTCACGATAAGATAGTATCCGGCGGGGGCGGTAGTAAGTTGTTCCTTCCAAATCTAAATTTTGCAGCGAACGAAGCTTTTACTTTAAATTCAGGCCTATCATGAATGATGAAGATTTATACATTTGTGAGATTCTAGAGAACGACGACCGGTACCCAAGTTCGGCCTATTATTTCATCAGAGACGCGTTGGCGTTCGCAGCGGATTCAATGGAATTAAATGAGTGCTCACAGGACGATTCGATTGCTGACATCGAATCTGAATTATTTGGCTGGACTAAAGAGCGGCATCTGACCGGGCAGCAGTTTTGCGAGGCGCTCCGGCTTTATGCCCTTAACCAGTATGGTTATATGGCCAAGGTTGTTTTGAAATCTTGGGGAGTCGATAGCACGCGCTGCTTTGGTGATATGGTTTACAACATGATCTCAGTAGGGATGTTTAAAAAATCAAGCCGTGACGAGCAGGCACATTTTGATGATGTATATGACTTTGAGGATGTGTTTGAGGTCGAATTTGAAATGGGCGGAGCAGTAAGCCCTAGAAGATCATAGGGCTTAATAAACAACGATCTGTTGCATTGGAGAGGTCGCAATATTTTCTCTTTAGGCTTGGGTTATTTGATGGCTCGTTTTTGTATTAAGACAGTTTAGAAATGACATCTCTGAAAAAAGATTCGAGTAAATCAATAGCCGGTGTCGCAAAGGTTTCTCATGACACCGAGGTCGCGGAGTCCGTCCGTAAACCCGTCGCGCCCTGGTTAATCGTTCCGCGACGAGGGTTGTTTTATTTGTCTTCGCTTCTGTTCGTTGGTTGGCTGTGTTTTCTGGCGGTCATTGCCTACTTGGTGAATTTTCAATGAACATCGTCGTACTTGATGGGTATACTCTCAATCCAGGAGACAATCCGTGGTGTCCCGTTGAGAGTCTTGGTGACCTTACAATTTTTGATCGAACAGAACCCTCCGAGGTAGTTCAGCGTGCGGTTAATGCCGATGTAATTCTTACTAATAAAGTTGAGTTGAGTGGCGATGTGATCGCTAAACTCCCCAACCTCAAGATGATTGCGGTGACGGCAACCGGATACAACGTTGTCGATGTTGAGGCAGCGCGTAGTCGAGGAATTCCTGTTTCGAATGTGCCCGTGTACAGTACTGACGCCGTAGCGCAGCACGTTTTTGCAGTTTTATTGAGTTTTATACACAAGCCTTTTGAGCATCATCTAGCCATACAGCGTGGGGATTGGCAGTCACAAGAGAATTTTTCATTCTGGTTGTCACCGGTTGCCGAGTTAAGTGGAAAAACAATGGGGCTAGTTGGACTAGGCCGGATTGGGCGGGCGACTGCAAAGATTGCTCATGCGTTCGGACTGCGCGTCGTTGCTAACAGTCGACGTAATGTAGACCCTTTACCCTACGACGGGTTTGAATGGTTGTCGGTTGAAGAATTGTTTTCGCAATCGGATTACATAAGCCTCCACTGTCCACAAACGCCCGAGACTACTGGCTTCGTTAATCGAGCGTTGATAAAAAAAATGAGGCCAGATGCGGTATTGATAAACACTGCTCGAGGCAGTTTGGTAAATGAACAAGACCTCGCTGACGCGTTGAATGATGGCCAATTAGGGGGCGCACTTTTAGATGTCGTTTCTAGAGAGCCCATCGCTGAGTCGAATCCATTGCTGGGTGCAAAGAATTGTATTCTTACGCCTCATATTGCGTGGTCGCCAATTGAAGCTAGGCGACGCTTGATGCAGACCGTGGCCTTGAATATTCAGGCTTTTTACGACGGCAAGCCGATTCACGTGGTTAATTAACCGCAGTCATAGCCCGTGCTTAAAGTTAAGAGTTAGCACCGTTGTTTGACCAATTTGTCGAACCAAGCCAACTCTTTTGCAATGCCTTCAGCGAGAGTTGGTGATTGCATTTCTTCAGGAAGCACGTTCCAGGCGTAAGTTTCGACCTCGAAATGAGGGGCTTCAGGACAGAAAGATTGGATGGAGTCGAGGCAGTTCGCGATGTCAAATTGCGTTGTCCCGATTTGGTCAACGGTTTCCGTGAAAATCGGAACGTGGAAATGAACCCGCCAGCATCCTTGAGGGTCAGTTCCTGCTGAGTTAAGGGCGTCGGAGAGGTCTTGGAAAAATAGCGTTTCGGTGTCGGTGCGGACCACGGTCTGGTGTAGGTACTTTGGTTCTGCAAAACGCGCGAGTTGCTGCAGTTTCTCCTGCTTTTGAGTTGGTGTCGATTGTTCGAAATTGACTTCTACGGCGGAAGATACTTGTACTTTTCCGATTCTAATGTTTGCCTCGCAGTATTGTTCGATGGCTTTGTTTTGCGTTTCGAACATAACCGCAGAATGGCAGATGTCATGGCAAACGCCAAAGCGAGACTTGATGAGATTCGTTTCAGTTTGACCTTGGTCACATAAGTGTTCGTCGAAAAATTGAATGACGTCCTCGCACGTGTCGAGTACGCATCCGGGTTCGGGCTCAATGCAAATGACTAGGTCTCGTCCTTCGGTTTCTGCGATTCTGTCCAAGTGTTCTGCACATTTCTGGATATTAATTGCGCAACTTTTGAAAAACTCGGAAATCTGAGACGGCGGTGTGCCGTCTGGGAGTGGCCATCCCAGTGGAAGCGTTGAAATCGTCCCATTTTGCCCTTGGGGTAAAAGGGTGTTGAGGATGTTGGCCAATTGAATAGTGTACTGGAGGCGTTCGGGTTGAGCCCAAGTTGGCAAGTATACCTCATGTTTAACTACCTCTTGGTGAAAGTCACCAAATGGAAATCCGTTAAGAGTGTAGGGAACTAAATCGTGTTCTTGCAGCCAATCTCGAAATTGGAGACAGGTATCAGTGTGTTCTAACTCATTTGCTGTGGTAGCGCTGAGCCAAAGCCCGATGCCTAAAGATTCGGTTGGTGAGAATTTTGATTTTACATCGAGGCTATGTTTAATAAGATTCTGTTTTACCTCTTCCAGCGTCCTACCAGGGTGAACGTTTCCACAATAGCCAATCTTCATTGAGTTTCTGTCTGTTGTTTAAGTAAGGTGTCAGTGTGGCTACAATTTTATCAGTCGTTTGTTCTTTAGTCCAAAAGATTTGTGCGACGGAGCAGTTGAAGATTGAAAAGTAGCCAGTCTAATTTCTGATTAGTCCTTGAGTTGAACGGTTTCCAGTCGTGACAAACAGCAAGTTGCCATCGCGAGAAAGAACCAACCGCCGATGAAAGAGAGTCCCCCGAGCGGTACGATCGCGCCAAGAAATGGTTTTTCTAATATTACCAATGCGTAAAGTAGCCCCGAAAATAAACAGATTCCCATTAAAAACAGAAACCCTGCAATCTTGGCAAACTTTGACGGACGAAGCAGAGTAATCATGCCAACCAAGATGATACCGAGCGAATGGTACATTTGATAAGCCGCTGCAGTCCTCCAGTTTTCAATTCGCTTGTTAACCATCTCTGAGTTCTCGCCGTGAATCTCTCCCAGGCGTTCGCTAAGTCCGTGAGCACCAAAAGCACCAAACCCGACAGCGAGTCCTGCAAGTAGGCAGCCTAAAAACATCCAATGGCGATTCATTCATTCTCTCCAGGGGTTGGGAAGCACTTGCAGATGTTTTAAGAAAACAATCGAAATGCCCTGTCAATGGTTGCGGTTTTCACTAGTGTGTTTTCAAATATTATAGCCGTAAATGAAAATCCAATGTTGGTGCTGGGTGCAATTCGGTAATCGACAATGTGTTCGTTTTTTTATTTAATTGATATGAGCTGAAGTAAACATGAAATTGTTTTTCTCCCTTGTTGGCGTCTTGGCAATGATGAATTTTTCGACAACCAACTGTGTTTCCCAAACGAGTGGCGATTCTAATCAGTTTCCATTGACGGTCGCCGAATCAAGTGATTTCCAGTCGACATCGAAATCAGCGGAAGTTATTGGATTTATCGATTCTTGCGTGAAAAAAGCTCCTCATGTTTCTCGATTTGATTGGGGAGAAACCGTCGAAGGTAAAACGCTAGTCGGAGCGATCGTTGCCAATCAAGCTTACAAACTGGGAGACCAAGACGACCGAAATGTGGTTCTCTTGCTCGGCAACATCCATAGCGGCGAATGTGCAGGCAAAGAGGCTTTGTTGATACTGTTGCGAGAGTTAACCGATAACCCCGCTCATCCCTGGTTAAAAAAGAACGTGATTCTATTTGCGCCGAATTATAATGCTGACGGCAATGACCGAATGGGCAAAGACAATCGTCCTGGACAGGTCGGTCCCGTTAACGGAATGGGGCGCCGTGAAAACGCTCAGCAATTAGATCTGAATCGAGATTTTTCAAAAATTGAATCTCCCGAAGCGCGTGCGTTGGTTCGTTTAATTGATACTTGTAATCCCCACCTCTTCGTCGATTGCCACACCACGAATGGTTCAAAACACCAATACAGCCTGACTTATGATATCCCTCATAATCCTGCGACGGCTGAGCCAATTCGCCGATTCCTGCGCGAGAAAATGATGCCTGCTGTGACTGAGCAGTTGGCGAAGCAGGGTACTAAAACGTTTTATTACGGTAACTTCAATCGGGAGCATACTCGTTGGACAACGTACGGGCACGAACCTCGCTACAGTACAGAGTACGTTGGGCTCCGCGGAAGGTTGGCGATTCTTTCAGAGGCCTACAGTTATTTGGATTACAAAGGGAGGATTTTTGCAACCAAAGACTTTGTTTCTGGATTACTGGACTATGTCACAGAAAACTCGCGAGTCGTTCATCAGCTATTGGAATCTGTCGATCGGGAGTTGATTGAGACTGCTTCCATTGAACCGTCTCGTTTAAGTTTATCCCTCGCTGCCAAGAACGGTCCATTCGAGGAAAAGTTCATTTTGAAGGGGTTTAAAGATGGCGAACCTTACGATTACGAGTGTGAGTTCATTTCAAAATATGAACCAACAAAAACAACTCAATTTGCATTTGCCTACATTATTCCTGAGGGTTTCGAGCGCGTGGTCGATCGTTTGCTCATGCACGGAGTGAATGTTGAGCGTTTGTCCAGTGATTTGTCAGCAGAAGTCGAGGTCGACCGGATTGTTGCGTTAGACCGTGCAGATCGAGCCTTTCAAAAACATAAAATGGTTCGCTTGGATGCGGATCGAGAGAGTCGCGAATTAGTCATCCCTGCTGGGAGCTACCTCGTTAAAACTGGGCAACCGTTAGGGCGTTGGGTTAGCTACATGTTGGAAGCGAATTCGGACGACGGGTACGCATTTTGGAATTTTTTTGACAGTGTTTTGAAACCCACGGAATTATTTCCAGTACTCCGGTTGCCGCGGCCAATGGAAATTGAAACGAAAGCGGTAGACGAAGTTCCTCGGGATGGGCAGCTTTCGCTAGAGTTGATTGACGGGCCCAGTAGCCTATTGTCCGGTTTAGCAAGGACTCCCCGTTGGTTCGGGCAGTCAAACTGGTTGACGACCGGATTGTATAACGATTCGGCATTAATCGATGCTGAAAGTGCTTCTATTGTTAGTCAACCTGGTCGCCCTTATCAAACAAATGAAGTTACAGAGGCGTTGATTGAAGCTGGGCTTGAAAAAGTGGCTGCTGATTTACTTGCTCAGTGTGATCCCATTTTGCCCACCAATAATCGAGTAGCGGTTTTTAGTGATAATGGCTATTCAGCAATTTATTACATCGAAAATGCGGATGCTACACGACCGAAAGCGATGGTGATCGCCAAGCCTGGCGATGCGGCCGAGTTGTTTCACTTTAATGACCAAGAGAACCGGCTTGCATACTGTACCAAGAAAGGTCTGAATGTTTTGAATTTAGCTTCGCGTCAGATTAGAACCGTGGCAAGCGAAGATGAAAAACACCTTGTTGGTAAATTGGACTGGGTCTACCAAGAGGAACTTTATGGCCGTGGCAATTTTAAGGGATACTGGTGGCAGACCAATGGGAATCAGATTGCATTTCTTCAATTAGACGAAACGCCTTTGATACCGTTTACCGTTATGGATCATATGCCGGTTCGGGGTAAATCGGAAATGACGAATTACCCCAAGGCGGGAGACCCCAATCCTGTTGTCAAAGTCGGAGTCGTGGGCGGACCAGCCTGGTCAACTAAATGGGTTGATCTTTCTGCGTACAAAAACGATGAAATTTTGGTTTCAGGAGTTTCTTGGTCAAGTGATGGGAAGCGGTTACTGATTCAGGTCCAAAATCGTGAGCAGACATGGCTTGATCTTGTTGCGGTAAATGAAAAAGGAGAGGATCCGAAACTTCTTTTTCGTGACAAGACCCCGGCCTGGATCGAATCGCCGGGTGACCCGGTATTGTTGAACGACGGCGATTTTCTATGGCGAAGTCCGCGCACGGGCTACAGCCACATTTATCGATACAACGCGGATGGGCAGTTGAAATCTGCGGTGACCGAGGGCGAGTGGGAAGTTCGTTCTTTGCTGGGAGTTTCGGAAGATAAGCGATATTGTTTTTTTACTGCCGCGAAGGAATTGCCAACTGAGATTCATGCGTATCGCCTAGATCTAGAGTCTGGAGATTTAGTTGATTTGACTCCCGAAAATGGAGAGCATGCTGTTAATTTTAGTAAGGATATGTCTTTTTTTATTGACGGCTGGAGTGACGTCGAAACGACTCCGAGATTTCTTTTGCGTAATTGCGAAGGAACCATTTTAAGAGAATTCAACGGTTCCTCTGATGATCGTATTGATTACTTTGGTGGAGCGCGTGTCGATTTCCTGGAGGTACCATCGGACAACCAACAGCCGATGGATGCCATGCTGATCAAACCGCCGAATTTCGACCCAAGTAAAAAATATCCGGTTCTGGTTCATATTTACGCTGGTCCTCAAGCGCCTCGCGTGCGTAATCGATTTGGAGGAGCGCAGGCGCTGTGGCACCAGATGTTGGCCCAGCAGGGGTATGTTATCTGGATTTGTGATAACCAATCCGCGAGTTACCGCAGCGTAAAACAGGCCTGGCCGATTCATCAAAATTTTGCCGTCAATGAACTGGCTGACATTGAGCGCGGGGTTGCCTGGTTGAAAAAGCGCGCCTGGGTTGACAATGAGCGAATCGGTATTTGGGGGTGGAGTTATGGTGGGTACATGACGGCCTATGCAATGACGCACTCAGACACGTTTAAAATGGGGATTTCAGGTGCACCCGTGACGGATTGGAAAAATTATGATTCGATTTACACCGAGCGTTACATGGGGCTACCGAATGAAAATCCCGATGGTTATTTCAAGGCTTCAGTTTTGTACGGTAAAGCGAGTGAGTTAAAGGGAGATCTCTTGTTGATCCACGGCACCATTGACGACAATGTTCATCTCAACAACACCGTACAATTCGTAAAAGAGCTGCAGGATGCGGGAATGCAGTTTGAGCTGATGTTGTACCCAGGCAATCGACATTCCATTCGTGATGAAAAGCAATCAGCCCATCTCCGTAAATTAATGACCGATTTTATCCACGAACATCTTTAGGATGTGGCTTTCATAGAGACATGCGGAGTGGGGCTGGAAATTTGAGTTTTGAACAGGTTTCCCTGCGAGCTGGCTGTTGATTTCCCAGAAATTTCAGTGCTTGCTGGTGCTTTCACTTCAATGATAAGATTCCTGAAGTTTCTTGATTAGTTTGTGGGATTGGTGTTGACTCAATTTTGGGCGATATTTTAGGTTAGAGTGCTGTGTCATGGAGGGCACAAACTTCATAGCAGCAAACCAGCAAAAAACCGAAAGACCACACGGAAGTGGATTTTAAAAATAGTTGCTTGGTAACGGCTATCACCACAGTAGAATGTTGGACGGCGTAACGAACGTTGCTCCCCCACGTTTTCTATTGATCGCTAGCGAGTTGTTCGCTCGGCGACCTCCAAACGAACAAGGGTTCGTGGCTGTGTCACAGTATGGAGTTCTTTGGTGTCTCAAGTTCCTAATTTCGATGTAAAAGATCAGGTCAAACAAGCAACCGATGTGGTTGACTTGATTGGCAGCGAGATGAATTTGCGTCGTCAGGGCTCTATTTATGTGGGTCATTGTCCGTGGCATGATGACCAGAAGCCAAGTTTTCAGGTCAATCCGAATAAGCAAAATTGGGTTTGTTATCCGTGTGACGTGCGCGGTGACGTGTTTGACTTTGTGATGAAACGCGAAGGTGTTGATTTTCGCGAAGCACTCGAAATCCTTGCGGAGCGAGCTGGGATTGAGGTTCGTTCTTTCCAGAAAAAAGTGGTGAAGGGCTCGGCAGATGATAAGGCGACGCTTTATCGTGCAATGGCTTGGGCCGAGCAGGAGTACCACGAATGTCTGTTGAACTCTGATGCTGCGATTCCAATTAGAGACTACCTCTCTGAGCGTGGGATTACCCAGGAGAGTATTGATCGGTTTCGAGTTGGGTTTGCCCCTTTGTCGTGGTCTTGGCTGGTTGATCGGTCCAGTGGTACCAGGTTCTCACCCGAGATATTACAAGCTTGTGGTCTCGTTTCAGCGAATGATCGGGGGGGGTGGTACGAAAGATTTCGTGGTCGAGTTTTGTTTCCTATCCGGGACACGCAAGAGCGAACGATTGCTTTGGGGGGGCGGGTGGTTCCGAGTCTTTATCCACAGGGAGATGCTCCACCTGCGAAGTATGTCAATTCTCCCGAAACGCGCCTTTTTTCTAAAAGCAAGAACTTGTATGCGTTGAATCTTGCTAGGAATCATGTCCAAAAGACAAACGTCAAAGATAAGCGCCTTGTGATTGTCGAAGGTTACACGGACGTCGTTGCAGCCTGGCAGGCCGGTCTTACGAATGTTGTGGCTGCTTTGGGCGTTGCTCTGAATGAGCAGCATATACGGCTAATTAAGCGGTTTGCAGATGGGATTACGTTGGTTCTTGATGGTGATGAAGCCGGTCAGCGTACCATGAATACGGTTCTTGATTTATTTGTTGCCCATGATATCGACTTGCGAATTCTGAGTCTTCCCAGAGGGTTAGATCCCTTCGACTATTTAATGGCAGAGGGAGGAGAGGCATTTCAGGCTTTGGTCGATAAGGCGCCAGATGCAATCGCTCATAAGATCCACGTCGAGACTCGTGGCGTTGATTTGGTTAATGATACTCATCGTTCTAATCAGGCGCTTGAGAATATTTTAAAAACCCTTGCTGGTATCCCAGAGCAGACCCTTGGTGGTTCGACTGCTAAGAGTATTCGCGAAGATCAGATGTTATTGCGATTAGGGCGGCAATTTCAATTGGCACCGGAAATGGTTCGTCGTCGACTCAAGGATCTACGGAGTAAGCAACGCGTTCGACCTGAAGCAAGGGGCTCAGCAGCTAAGCAGGATTTAGTCGACTATTCGAAGTTTGACAAAAAAGAATCTGAGCTCGTGCAGTTGCTGCTTCAGGATCCTTCTCTGTTGGATCGGGCAGTGGAGAATGTTTCACCCGAGCAATTTCGTGTTGGCGTTCTTCGTGATTTGTATGAGATTATGGGGGAGTTTTTTCATGAGGGGAAAGGTGTAGGCTACCAGCAATTGACAGTTGAACTTGAGGAGCCACGTTTGAGAAAGCTGGTAGATTATCTGAACGCCGAAGCGACAGCAAAAAGAGAGACGAACGTGGAGGAGGGGGCTGCCTATGCGATGGATTTCGAAGCCCAGTTGCAATCGATCATCTTGCGATTTAACGAGCGGGAAGTTGAATCCGGGACTCAGGCGAAGATTTCAAGATTACATTCCGGTGGCTTAGATGAAGACGAAGAGAAGCGTGCGTTGGAAGAATTATTTAGACAGCAGCTTCAGAAACCTAACAATTCAGTGTGAGAATTTGGGAAATTTGATTGTCTGAGGCCTTGTATTTGCGGTTGTTCGCAAGTGATGCCGAGGAAATTTGGGTTTTCCGTATGTTGAGATAAGAAGAAGCGCTTAAGTGTTTTGCAGGCCCATGGATGGGAGGCAGCTTGAGTGTTGATCGACAGTTGAAATTGAGGTGAGTGTGCGGTGTGGCTGAGCCATCCGCAAATTCCATAAGTTTTGCGTTTAGTCTGGTTCCGCGCGAGAGGGACATTCTCAGGGCAATCCGGCTTGGTAGCACTCGACTAAGGCCTCTTTGAGAGATTTCAACGTAGATCGGTTGGCGTCCAGCGCGAAATGGATTTCGCAGGAGTACGACGTGGAAATGACAGCAAACGGTAGCAATACCGCGAAACAGCAGAATTTTGAAATTGATGAGAACGAGCTAGCGAAAATCATCAAAAAGGGTAAATCTCAAGGTTTTTTAACCTACGAAGATGTAACCGATTACCTCCCCGATGAGGTTGTTGGTGCTGAAAAATTGAACGGTTTGATTGCGGCGATTGAAAAATCAGGGATCGAACTGTGCGACGCTGCCTCACTTCCCGGAGATGTGTCTGTAGAAGACATTCCAAAAGCAGATGTGGACAGGGAAAATGCAGTCCCGCAACCACTTGGCAAATTACCTCGTCCTAGTGACGATCCGATTCGAATGTATCTTAGTCAGATGGCGGTGATTCCGCTGCTGGGGCGAGACGAAGAAATTTCATTGGCAAAACGAATTGAGATTGCGAGGAAACGTTACCGAAGAGGTGTGCTAACGAGTAACTACGCATTGATGGCAACGTTTGAAACTCTCAAGCGGGTCTACGCCGGCGAGTTGCCATTTGACCGAACCATTAAGGTTTCACTGACCGAGAATCTGACGAAAGAACAGATTCAGGCAAGAATGCCCCATAATTTCAAAACGATGGAGCACTTATTGAATGAGAATGCGAAAGATTTCAGGCTGCTGATTAGTAAGCAGACGGGTGAAGTTGAGAAAATGTCAGCAAGGAAAAGATTTCTTGCCCGCCGGGCGAAACTCGTAGTTTTGGTGGAGGAGTTAAGTCTTCGGTCCAGGCGGATCAGTCCCATGATCAAGCAATTGAGAAACTACTCAGATCGCATGAATTTGATTCGAAGTCAGTTACGGGATGGGGGGGCCGATGCTCCAACCGAAGTCGAAAGGAAGCACCTTAGGTCCGAACTGGCTCGCTTGGTGGCACTTTGCCAGGAAAGCCCGGCAAGCCTCGAAAAGCGAGTGAGTGACTGTGAGAAGTTTTTCTCTGAATTTGAAAATGCGAAACGACAACTGTCGAGTTGTAATCTTCGGTTGGTGGTTTCGATCGCTAAAAAGTACCGTAATCGCGGTATGAGTTTTCTTGATTTGATTCAAGAGGGGAATACGGGCCTGATGCGTGCCGTCGATAAGTACGAGTACCGCCGCGGGTTTAAGTTCTCAACTTATGCTACGTGGTGGATCCGTCAGGCGATCACGCGAGCAATTGCTGATCAAGCGCGGACTATTCGGATTCCGGTTCATATGATTGATGTCCTTTCGCGACTGAGAAATATTCAGAAAGCTCTCCATCAAGAGACAAGGCGTCCGCCAACGATGGAAGAGATTGCTGTCCGGGCTCAAATGGATGTTGATGAGGTTCGACGTGTGCTCGACATTGGGCGTCACCCAGTGAGTTTGGATCGTCCTGTTGGCGAGGGAGATGACTGTAGTTTTGGCGAATTTATTGAAGATTCGCACACTGATAATCCCGTTCGTGCAGCCACCAATTGCATCCTTCGAGATAAAATCGACGGGCTTTTGAAGACACTGACGTATCGCGAGCGGGAGATCATTCGTTTGCGGTATGGCCTTGGAGACGGTTATACCTATACGCTTGAAGAAGTTGGTCGGATTTTTAAAGTAACTCGTGAACGGGTTCGTCAGATCGAAGCGAAAGCGGTTAGAAAGCTACAAAACCCAGTGCGAAGTCAGCAGCTCGAAGGTTTTGTTCCAGCATTGGGCAATCTCGCCCCCGGGGCAACTTCGGAAATCGAAGAAGCGAATAGCTCGGGTGATGCGGACGGGGCAAACGGTTCGGTTGCCACCATTGATAACTCATCAGAATTATTCGATTTTGGAGTTTTGCAGGATAGTCAGAACTGAAAATGTCTGGCTTAATTACGGTAAAATTAACTTAGTGAACAAGGAACCTCTGACCAGTGATGGTCAGAGGTTTTTTTTATTGGTACGATGCTACGACTGAGGGGAGGAACTGTCTTGGAATCAAGTGACAGATCCTGCTCGTTTCTTAACAAGTGGAGGTGAAAGCTAGTGAGTCTTGACTACGGGTTACTTCGAACTCTGCATCGAATGTTGCGTCAATTGACGGACATTGGTGAGCGTATGGATAAAGGACCTCGAAAGGTTCGAATCGTGGCCGCGAACGAGGCTAACTTTTTGAAGGGCCTTGAGGAGGCTAAGGCTTCGTTACTTGAGATGCGGAAAGCGTCTAACGCCAAGCAAATGCAGTTGAATGAACGCGAGGCAAAAATTGAAGACATGAAGTCAAAGCTAAATGTCTGTGACTCGAATAAAGAATTCCAACTGCTAAAGGACAGGATTGCTGCTGATCTACAGGCTAATAGCGTATTGCAAGATGAAATTCTTGAACAGCTAGAGAAGATCGACGTTCTCACTGAGGGGGTCGACGAAGCGAAAAAGAACCATGAAAAGTCGCAGTCCGAGTCAAAGCGAGTTAGCGACGAAGTCTCACTTGATTTGAAGGCGCTGGTGGCGGAGAAAGAGAGAATATCGGCAGAGTTGTTGGAAAAAGAAAAAGAAATCCCAGGAGATTTGCTAATTCAGTACCGTCGTCTTGTGACTGCAAAAGGAGAGGACGCATTAGGCGTTACCAATACTGAGACTTGTGGGAATTGCAATCAAACTCTGACTCCGCAAACGATCAACGATTTGATGATGAAGCAGCCTGTTTTTTGCAAGGGTTGTGGATGCTGGATGTATCTTTCAGAGAATCACCCTTCGGCGTGAAATCGGAAAAGATTTTTTCAAGAAATCAATTTTTCAGCGACCCTTTAAAGAGATTACGCGTACCACTTTGCGTCGGTTCTCAATTTGAATTAACGTCGCAGTTGTTGATACCATGATGTTTTGTTTTTCCCTTGGACCAAAGTGTCAGTGACATGTCTGGAAAAGAGCCTGTCGGCAAGCATAAAGAGTCCAGTTGTGACGACTCGATCGTCAATGAGATCCAGCGGAGTCGTTGGAAGAAAATTCTTACCCGCCTTTTTGGCGGCGTCGGTATTGTTTTGGTGCTGGTGATCTTGATTGGCAGCGCATCGCTCACCGAACCTGCTTCATACCAAGCCGCGCTTGCAATGGCTCAGGCGGACGCGAAATCCTTCCGACTCGATTTTGAGTCCAGAGTAATTGAATTGGGAAATATCGTTCGAGAAAAAAAGGAATGGAAAACAACGTTTACTCAGTCAGAGATAAATGGGTGGTTAGCGGACAATCGTGAGTTTTCCAAAACGCTTCCAAAGGTGATTTCCCAGCCGCGGGTCGTTTTGGCTGATGCTAGGATGTCTGTTATTTTTCGCTGCGAAATCTTGGGGCTTGATGCGATTGTTCAGGGCGAGTTGGATGTGTTTTGTACAGAGACGCCGGGACAAATTGCAATGCGAATTTATCGAGTTCGCTCCGGTTGGGTGCCCCTCCCTCTTGATGCGTTCACCGATCAGCTGACTGCAGGAATGCTCTCGTATGGTGCGGAGGTTGAGTGGAGCGAGATAGACGGCGATCCAGTTGCGCTGATGCTTTTTTCCGAGGATTCGTTCCAATTGGGAACGAAAATTTTGGCGGTTCAAGCGGTCGAGATAAAGGAGCGTAAATTGATGATTACGGGAAAGTCCAAGTCAAAACCGTTTTAGCGTATCCCTGCGGGAATCGTTCCCTCATGCTCTTGAGAGGTATTGTCCGGTGCGTGTATCGACTTTGACCCGTTCGCCCTCTTTAAGATACTCCGGAACCTGCACCTCTAAGCCTGTTTCCAATTGGGCGGGTTTGGTTCGACTCGTCGCTGAATTTCCTTTTACCCCAGGATCACATTGCGTTACCAGTAACTCGATTGTTTGGGGAATCTGGATTCCAACACAATCTCCGTTGTAGATTAGCGCTAAAACACCCTCCAGGGCGTCGGTAATGTAGGGTCTTTCGTTTTCAATATCTTCCATCGGAACTGGATACTGTTGAAAGTCAGTTTGATCGAGAAAGTGGTAATGCGTCGCATCGGAATACATTAACTTTACATCGCGTTTTTCAAAGTCGGCATCGAGCAACGACTCGGTTCCTTTTAATGCGATATCGACTTTTTGCCGCGTTACGATATTACGCGCGCGAAATTTGTAAACGGTTGAGGCGCCTCGTGCCGATGGCGAATTGACCTTAATTGACTCGATGATCACGGGTGATCCATCGTATTCGACAATGGATCCGTTTTTTATTTCTTTTGCTTGCATAACGTTTTAGCCAGAACTGGCTGTTTGAAAAAACAAAATGGATTAAAAATGAAATGGCTTAGAATAAGGAGTTCGATTGAGGGTCAAGGCCAACTCCTTCACAAACGTTGGCAATTCGTTCCATGATTAACAAGAGTCCCCCAGGATCGAGCATCTCACCATCCTCTTCCGATCCAAGTTGACGTTCAAAGTGGTAGATGTCGAACCGGGCGTTTGATTTGGATAACGATTTAAATTTTTCGTGTTCCTCGGTGGTGAGCGTCATGCTTAGGAATTCTTCGCGCAGAACGTCAACTTGTTCGACCACCTCTTCGCCTCCGACGTAACTGATTTCCATTGCGGAACTGTCGTGCGGGCAGATGATGGTGACGGATTCAAATTTCCCGTCCACTTCCCGTAGGTGATTAAGTTCGTAGTTTTCAGCGATCTGCTCAATTGCCGCTTTTACAATCGGCCCCTCCGGGCGATTGTGAATTTCAAAGAGAATGAAAAATGTATCGCGGTAAACGTAATCGTTGTTTTCAAATAGAGACACGCCGTGCTCCCGAACAATCAAAACCAAAAATATCTCGCTGAGCCGAGACCTCTCATTCTAGCGGTCGGTTAGGCGGCGGGTAGTAGCTTAAGACTCAGCATTCCAAATGGCAAAAGAAAAGCGAAAAACTCTTCCAGCTATTTTCTGGATTTAGTTAACCCAGTTCCCGCGATCGCTCAGTTGCCGCCTGAACGGCCGAAATAACAGCGTCTCGGAATGAATTTTCTTCCAGGGCTTTGATTCCTTCAATGGTGGTTCCACCTGGGCTGGCTACGCTATCCCTTAGAGTTGCGGGGTGATCGCCTGTTGCCTGAAGCATCTTTGCTGAGCCGAGCACGGTTTGAATAGCCAGTTGGCGGGCGGTAGAGCGAGGCATACCTGTGAGAACGGCTCCATCAATGAGCGATTCGATAAAGGTAAACACAAAGGCGGGGCCTGATCCCGACAGGCCGGTTACCGAATCTAGAATCGCTTCGGAGACCTCGACGACCACCGCCATCGGTTCGAGCATTGTCTTGAGTGTTTGGCGATCTGAAAGGTTGACTTCCGAATCGGCGGTCATTCCACAAGCTCCCATGCCGATCAAGCAGGGCCGGTTTGGCATCATTCGAATGATCCGGCGAGAGCCTGTTAGCCGCTGAAGTTCAAAAGTTCGAACGCCAGCGACAATCGAGCAAATGAGTGGAGCATGGCGAAATTCGACATCTTCAATGGCATCGTGGAGGTATTGTGGCTTGACTGAAAGGAAAATAAGTTCGCTGGCATCAGCAAGATGTTGATTGGTTTCTACACGGGTGGTCGTGTGTGGCGCCTCGACGAGTTGAGTAAAACTAGCGCAAGCGTCGTCACAGGGATCTGAGATGAAGAAATTAATGGTTTGATCAGCGGATTGTGAGATTCCAACTGCAAGTGCTTTGGCCATTTGACCGGCACCGATAAATCCAATGTTATTCAAGTCTCGATCCTTAAAATTTACGTGTTCGCCGTTGAGGGGATAGGAAGTAGGATTCCAGTGTACCGTTTCAGGACTGGATTCACTATCGTTCATCGGGGCGTGTCTAAAAACCAGTTTGGAGAATGGTGATTTTGCCAACGATTTTTGTTGATTTTACTTCAGAGAAGGGCGATCGTGGACTGGAATCAGTCAGTCTGCGTTGACTCTACCGCTGGGCTTTATGCGTGGATTCATTTAAACTGTTGGGATGCTAAAAGACCTAATTCTCGGAACCGCTGGGCATATTGACCACGGTAAAACTTCACTCATCGGTGCTCTAACTGGGACGAATACAGACCGCCTTCCTGAAGAACAGAAGCGTGGGATTACGATTGAATTAGGGTACGCGCACCTTGATCTGCCTCCGTTTCGTCTTGGGATTGTTGATGTTCCCGGCCATGAAAAATTTGTTCGCCAAATGCTCGCTGGAGCGACGGGAATGGATTTGGCTTTATTGGTGGTCGCGGGTGATGATTCCATTAAGCAGCAGACCAAAGAACACCTTGATATTTTAAGAATGCTTGACTTGCCTGCCGGTGTAATCGCGTTAACAAAATGTGATTTGTCAGATCCAGATTGGCTCGATTTAGTTGAAGATGAAATCCGTCAAATGGTCTCTGGCACGTTCCTTCAAGACGCGCCTATTATTCGTACCAGTTCGAAAACGTGGATGGGAGTCGAAGAATTAAAGAATGCTCTCCGCTCTGCTGCTGAGACGGTTACGCAAACGGATCGTGCAAACCTGAAGGACGCTCCTTTTCGAATGGCGATTGATCGGACGTTTACAATTGACGGATATGGCACGGTGGTGACAGGTTCGGTTAGCAGTGGTCGCGTTAGTGTTGGTGACCAGATTCAGATCCAGCCTGGGGACCGTTCAGTTCGCGTACGTGGGATCCAAAACCATGACTCGGCGTCGGAGACGGTGTCACGTGGGCAAAGGGCAGCGATCAATCTTGCTGGTGTGCACCATCTTGAAATCGATCGAGGGGATGAGTTGTGCGCCGAGGGGCATCTATTACCTTCGACGTTGATGACAGTGAAATTACATTTGCTGGACAGGCTAAACAAACCACTGAAGGATCGGACGCGAGTTCGGTTTCACGTAGGGACAGCCGAGTTGTTCGGTAATATACGCCTGCTTGGAGTTTCGGAGTTGGAACCCGGGCAGGAATGTTATGCTCAGGTTTTCCTTAACGACGCTGCTGTCGCGGTTTGGAATCAGCCGTTTGTTGTTCGATTGCAATCACCTGTTGTAACGATCGGGGGCGGGCGCGTTCTGATGCCAAATGCAAAGAGGATTAAGAAAGCCACAGATCTCGATCTTGAGATGATATCTGATTTGACCAAACTGGATCCGTTAGCCCGCGCTGCTGCGAGCGTCTACCTTTCGGATGATCTTGGCTGGGGGCCTTCCGATCTGGCCCGGAGTGCGGGAGTGGTTGGATTTGAAGAGGTTTTTACGCAGTTGAAAGCGAGAGGAGACCTTATTGAAATTCCGATTTCAATGAACCGAAGTGTTAAGGTCCACCGCGATAGATTTGAACATCTGGCTGAGCGAATCATCAAGGCACTCGAGCGGTTGCACCGGCTCCAACCTCTTCGATTTACGCATCCCCGATCGGTCCTCAATGTTGAGTTCAAGTATCTCGATACACCTGAACTTCTTGACCTCGTGATTGAAGAGCTAAAACGGAAAAAGAAAATAATCGCCAATGTCAATTCGGTAGGAATCGTTGGTTATGGTCCAAAATTATCTAAGGGGCAAAGGGCCTTATTAGCTGAGTTGATTGAGATGATAAGGAAGTCGGGGCTCAAAGTTCCCACGGTTACAGAGCTTGAGGCATCGGCTAAGAAAAATAGGGAGTCGGTAAGGGAATTGTTGGAGATGGCGAGCGAGAACGGTGATCTACTGAAGATCGCGTCTGAGTACTATATTCATAGTGAAGTCGTATTAGAAACCAAGCAAAAATTAGTTGAGGAAATTGAAGCGGCGAACGGATTGACGATGAGTGAAATTCGTCAAATTTTAGATACGAGTCGCAAGTATGCAATTCCACTGTGCGAGTATTTTGACAAGACCGGTTTCACAAAGCGGGACGGTGACAAGCGATTGTTGGGAGCGACGGCAAAGATTTAAACGGTGTGGAAACAAAGGTCTTCGCTGGATGTGACAACGGTTGAATATGCCTAAACTTGGATTGTGCTGTGGGAAGACGTTTGAAACTGATGCGGATTGTGGGGATCGATGTCTATCTGCATTGGACGTATTGGTTAGCGCCCGTTTACATCGTCTATCATAATCGAGTCTTCGGTGATCAAGCTTGGTATGTGACCGGCGTCCTGTTTTTTCTTTTGCTTAATCTGTCTTTGTGCGTGTTGTTGCATGAATTGGGGCACGCACTGATGGCTCGGCGGTTTGGCGTTACAACCAAGGACATCATAATCACGCCGATCGGGGGCATGGCGCGGTTGGTTGGGATGCCGAAAAAACCACTTCAAGAGTTTTTGATTAGTTTTGCAGGGCCAGCGGTTAATTTAGTGATCGCATTTCTTTTAGCGGTCGCTATTTTGCTTGCACAAGGTTCGCTCATCCCGAAGCTTAGTTTTAAGGGGGTGAATCAGTTACCTGTAATCCTGTTGTGGATCAACCTTATCCTGTTTCTATTTAACTTGATTCCTGCTTTTCCGATGGATGGAGGCCGTATGTTGAGAAGTCTGCTCGCTCGGCGGATGTCGTATTTACAAGCGACCGAGATCGCTGCCCGATTGGGACAGTTCAGCGCTTTGTCGTTCTCGATTTATGTTTTATTTGAAAAGCAGTATCCACTGGTTTTTGTTGGCGTTTTCTTGTTTTTTTCTGCTCAGTTCGAGTTGAACCAGGCGCGGGCAACGGAAGGAGCTGAAATAGACTGTGGTTCACCTGAAGTGTGATTTTGGTTTTAAGGAAAAACGCCTTGAATTGGCTCGCCAGTTCGGTCGATCGGAGTGAATTTTCTCAACTGATCATCGGGGACATACAGAGCAAAACCGCTGTCTTTATAGACCCGTGACCAGCCAATTTGTTTCGCCATTTGAGAATCATCTTTGGCAAGTAATTCCCCCAGAGTTGAATTTACGGGAACTAAAATTGCGTGTGTGTCATACCGCTGGAGCGTGGCTTGCCAGCCCTCTCTTGCTTTGTAGAAATCATCATTTTCAACAATCGCTGCGTCGGGGTAGGCAACCTCGTAACGACTATCGATGCTTACTTTTACCTGTGGATGGAGTTTCCATTGCACGAACGCTCCTGCTGAAAAGGGAACGAATAAATTAAGTTCCCTTTCCAGATTTTGGCTGCGAAGGTAATCAGCGGCACCGGCGGGATAGATTACTTCATATTTTTGGGTGTTGGAAATTTGGTTTGGGATTTTTAATTCCCAAAACCGAACGTTGATCGCATAGCCTACGGCAATCAAGGCAATGGAAAACGCGGTGACGGTAATTTGAGCCCTGTAGCTCTCGAACATGTTTTTAATTTCCTGGCCTAGGCCAGAGCGTCCAATCATAGGGGGGATCATGCAGGCCCAGGTGACGGCATAGAGGGATCCGTGGCGATAGTGTTTGGCTGCGAGATAGGCGGTCAGGATGAGTACCAGGCTCTCAAAGATAGATGTTCGTCCTTCCCGCCAAATCGCATATGCAGCGATTAAAACCGAAATTCCGTAAATTAACGGTAATCGAATTTCCCAGATTGGCCGCCACTCAAGAATGAGAGGGCGATCCATGGATACAGCGCGGTACAAGTAGGGAATGTATTCCCAGCCGTACGGATTTACGATCAATAAAATCAGAGTGACGAGCCCCGTGATAACTAGGTGCCAGACCCTATGAAGTGTTTTTAGGGGGGAACGCGTCTTCAGGGCTGCGTCGACTAAACGCGCAAAACAATAGACGCCAAGGATTCCCATTCCCGAGACTACGCCGCCATGCATGTTCGACCAAATAATAAATAGTGGAAACCAAATCAGCACCCACCACCGTTTCCCGCGTCGATCCAGGTCCAGCAAGAAAAACAGGATAACTTGGAATAGTAAAGTAAATAGCTGAGCGCGGATGTTATTAAATGCCATCCATCCACCAAGGTTGAGAGCGACTGGTGCGAGGATGGCAAAGACGGCGAGAGTAGCACCTTGCTTTTTTGCATAGAAAAAGCAGCCTAAGCAGATGGCAAATGTAAGGAAATATTTTAGTGCCACCAGTGCCGAAGCACCCCAGCCGGTGGACACCGTTGCCAGATAAATGACAGCGCCGGTGCCCCATTCGTGGTGGACTACTGTTTCGTTAGTGGGCGTGTAGGCAAAAGCATCGGTCGTCGGCATTGAGCCTTCGGATTTTATCTGCCGGTAAAGTGCCATTTCATGAAAAAGATCGAGATCGACGACCATATTCTTAGAAGCGACGGCGAGCGTGCCGCCTAGAAGCGCGAAGGTGATTGCCAGCGGCATTAGTCTAGAAAAAGATGGCATTGGATACTCATCATGAGATCAATACGTGTGAGCTCGTTTAGTTGCTCGACGAATGATAGCAGAAGCAATCGTCTTGATAGAATGCCGATTGTGAATCAAATGCAGAAATGAAAGGCGGTCTGATTCAATGTGGATTAGGATTGCTGGCGGCGTTTTAATTCTCTTGGCTTGTGACAACAGTGACCAGCGTTTTATTCTTCTTCGCTAGCTTCTGCCGCGGTCTCAGAAGCAGGCTCTTCCGAAGCGCTTTGGTGGGCAGGTGATTCGTTAAGCCGCTTTTTGTAGGTGCCTAAATCACACCCGGAAAACAAAGTAATCGAAACTAGGCATAAGATGACGATGAAACTGCAATTTCGGTTGGATGTTGTAGGCATTTTGGAAAACTTATCTGTTTGGCGAAAAGAATAGTTGTGACAGGTGGCGCGTGGTATTTCCGAGAGTCTATCTTAACTAGTTTTCGTGGTTTTTCCGAGGTGCTTTTGAGAAAGACCAAGAGGAGCTTGAGTCGCGGGACGCCACTTGATAATTGGGCTGTTGTGTAGGAGCATTAGCGCGTGAGAATTGGCCGATGGTTAATAAAAAAGCGTTGGCCTCTCGAGAGACCAACGCTTCGTGTTCCCTGGCACTGGGACGGAGTTCGTCCCAGTGCACAGTTCAAGCTCAGCCGTGAGCACTTACTGTAACGGTTGACCCAGAAACCATAGTTACAATAAGCAAAATATGCTCTACCCCCAGGAGGGAGGGTGGTGCAAGATTCCCGCGTTTCAAGCACCGTCGACTGATCTTAAGGTGTTTTGTTTTAAGTTTAGGTCAGAGTGAATCTGAATCAGACTTTTCAAAATTCAGATGAGGTGTTTGATGAATTACGTTTACCGAAGCAATTTAAGCGACGCAATACCGATTTGTGAATCTTTTTAGAGGGAGTATTTTTGCTAGCGAATATCCAGAGCTAGGTCGCTAAAATACGCTGTTTAAGCTCGATAGTCGTCGATATCAAAGATGTTTGGTTGGTCCTCGTTGGGTTTGCTTGGCCCAGAAAAGACTGCGTTATCGTAAAGCCATGCCTGGCAGACATCTCGATCGGTAATAGTCCAGTTTTCTTCGCCAATCAAAGCAAATGGGCGTTCGCCACATCCGGCAATGATAACAGCATCGTTTGGTTGTGCGTGGGTTAGTGCCCACTCAATTGCTTTGAAGCGATTTGGGATCAGTTGTGCTTTGCCTGGATTCTCGAATCCATCCAGAATTTGATGAGCTGGTTCGTAGTTAAGTAGTGGACCGCCAGCAGTATTCGTAATGATGACTTTGTCCGCGGCTCGTTCAGCAACTTCTCCCAGGCGTTGGCGCTCACGCTGCGAGTGCCTGTCGTCGATGGAGCAAAGGCACCAGAGGTTACCATTCGTGTTTTCACGGATTGAACGGATGGCATGAGCAAGCTGGCCGCTGCTTCGGGCTGAATCGATCCAGACTCCAAAATTTTGCCCGCATTCGATTTTTTCGAGTCGCCCGGGAATTCGACCGACTGACTCAAGCCCTTTGGCAATGGTCTCAATTTCAATCCCTTGCGCGAGTCCCACGGCGGTCGCAGCGAGGCAGTTGTAAATATGTTGGTCACCGATGATGGTCGTTCTGACTGGAATCGAATCGGAACCGGCGGTAATCACAAATGTCTGCTCGCTGGCAGAGCAATCAATTGGTTTTGCCGTGATATCGGCTTCTTGTTTAATGCCTACCGTTAAGACGGGCCGATCAATTTGATTTAATAAGAAGTGTGTTTTAGGGTCGTCTGCATTAATGATTGCCAGTCCGGTCGGTTTGAGCTTATCCAAAAGGCGGAGCTTTGCCCTTTGGTAATTTGCTTCAGAACCATGGAAGTCGAGATGGTTTTCCCGGATGTTGGTTAAAATGGCGACGTCGAGTTCGACGCCAGCAAGACATCGCCTGGCAAGAGCAATGCTTGGCACTTCAATTACTGCGTTTTCGCAATGGGCGAGTGCCATTGAGGTCAATTGTTCTGCGAGCCACGGTGGGTTTAAATCATTGGTCGGAACTGATGTTTTGTTTTTTCCCTGACTAACTTCAATGGATGAAATTAGGCCTGTAGTTTGGCCGGCGGCTTTTAATATTCCAGAAACCAGGTGGCAGGTGACGGTTTTTCCATCGGTTCCTGTTACGCCTATCGAATTTAATCGGCGACTAGGATTGCCAGCAAGTGCCTGGCAGATCTTTCCATAGGCCTCTCGGGAATCATTAACGAGGCATTGGGGGCGATGTGTCGTCAGCAAACGCTCGGTAACAACTGCCGTCGCTCCCCGGGCGATTGCTTCCTGTGTAAAATCATGTCCGTCTTGTTCGGAGTCCATGATGGCCACAAAGAGGTCGTCAGTCTGGCAGTCTGTCCATAAACCGCAACATGACTGGAAAAAGACATCATCAGCACCAACTAGTTTGGCAGTCGGAAGAATATCCCGAAGCCTGATGCCACGATTCGTATTGGTGTTATCTAACTGGGTACTCACAAGGCCTCCTTGCCTAGCGAATTCCAAAATTCAAAAAGCGATTTCGTTCGCGTTAACTCACGTTCAATCAAGCATCACGCTTGGCTGAGTAGACGAGTACGTGTCAGCATCCTGCCAACGAAACCGATTTTCATTAATCGAAAACATTCGTCAAGGTAGATCGTCGATCTGGCGGCCGGTTTGATATGAAAGGGTGGCTTAAAGATTTTTGCATTTCGCAATTGACAAGGCGCAAAATTGAACGAATATGGCCTTTTGGTTAACCGAAAAAATGGCCGGGCATCGGTGAAACTTTTTTTCTTGCGATTAAGCATGCTAGCTGCATGCGGATCGCCCTTCGAAGAATCTCTTGTAGGCTTAGCTTGCAATGTTGTTTAGATTTCCGGCTGTCGATTCGAGGCTGGAAACATTTCTTTTGTACTCCTATTGTGATTTGGCGGAAAAACTCCATGGATGAAGATTTTGACGTCATGTCGCTTGCGGCATATTTACATTTAACGCCGGAGCAGATCCGCAAGATGGCGAGCCGAGACCGCCTGCCCGGTCGGCGGGTGGGAGGAAAGTGGCGGTTTTCGCGGGCTGAGATTCACCAGTGGTTCGAGAAGAAAATTGGAGCTTCTGATGAACAGGGGCTAACTGAAGTCGAAAAGGTTCTGTATCGCAGTTCCGGAGACACCGCTTCGGAAGAACCTCAAATTTCGGAACTGTTACTTCCAGAAACGACTTATGTCCCTCTGATGGCCCGAACGAAGAGCTCAGTGATTAAAAATATTTGCGATTTAACGGCCGAAACAGGTAGGCTATGGGATCCAGTGAAAATGGCGGAAGCACTAATCAGTCGTGAGGAGTTGCATCCAACGGCGCTCGGGAATGGAGTCGCGTTGCTGCATCCAAGGCGGCCGCTGCCATCGATCGTGGGCGAGCCATTTCTAGCGTTGGGAATTACTACTTCAGGGATTCCCTTCGGAGGTCCAAGGGGTTGTTTGACAGATGTGTTTTTTTTGATTGGTTCTACGAGTGAGGCGGTTCACCTAAAAGTGTTGGCGAGGTTGAGTCGGATGATTCAGCAGCCGGATTGGCTTGCAGAGTTACGGGAGAGTAAATCTTCTGCGGACGCATGGCAGATCATTAATGATGGCGATACCAGTCTTGATTAATGAGAATTTGATAACGGAATGATTGAGGAGCGTTAGAATGGCGACACATAAGATTTTAGTGACTGGCGATTTCTGGCATGCCGATTTTCAAAAAGTAATTTCTCAATTCGGCGTCCCCGTGACTTTGGTTCCTTTTGAAAAAGTCGAAACGGTTGTGGATCAAAGTTATGATCTCGTCGTTTTGGCACAGTCGAGGCGAGATCAATTTTTACAAGTGGAGGTGGAGGAGCTGCTAACAAATTTTCCATCAATTCCAATTGTGGGTTTGCTTGGTAGTTGGTGCGAAGGGGAAGTGCGATCCGGGCGACCTTATCCGGGAGTCATTCGGGTTTACTGGCACCAATGGGAGGGAAGGTATTCCCAATTTGTTGAGCAGTTAGAGAAATCGGGCATTACAAGCTGGCATGCGCCGCGAACGTCGACCCCGTCAGACCGCATCGCCGCGCAGGCAATTCGGCAGGACGTTTCTATCGGCTCGGGATATATCGGTGTAAGCGCCTGGACCCGAGCTGAATACGAAATGTTGGATGATGCGATTACCAGTTTTGGATGGCGTTCCCGTTGGGTGGAACGATCCATATGGGACGCTGCTTCGTCAGCTACTGTTCTGGTGATGTGCGTTGTTGCTGATTCATGGACTGTCGAGCTGGAGAAGCGAATCGAGTGGCTAAATTCTGAAATCCCTTATATTCCCTTCGTTTTGTTACTTAACTATCCAAGGCAATCTGATGTCGAGTCGATCGAGGCAGCGGGAGTTTCTTCAGTGGTTTCTAAGCCGTTCGAGCTTCAAGATCTAAAAGCGGCAATTTCCAGGGCGGCTGGAGAAGAACTTCAGCGTCAGAAGGCATAAAGGGTTCTCAGGGTGTTGAATTCCGTCTAAGATTCTCGGTTACTAGTGCCAGCCCATGATAATTTCGACCTGAACTCTGCAAGCTAACTGATTTGCCATGAACCAACCGCCTTCCGACACTCAACTCGCGCTGAAATGCTGGTTTTTGACAGGTGCGACCGCCAGTGGAAAAACAAAGGTCAGTTTGGAATTGGCGCGTATCTTAGACGCTGAGATCATTTCGCTTGACTCGATGGCGATTTATCGAGGGATGGACATTGGAACGGCCAAACCGGATCCTGCAGAACAGTCCGTGGTGCCGCATCATCTGATTGATATTGTCGATCCCCCGGAATCCTTCAGTGTTTCTGAGTATCGAAATACTGCGTTGGGCAAGATTCGCGAGATTCAGGCAATCGGCAAGCAGGTTCTTTTCGTAGGGGGAACCGCTCTCTATCTCAAAGCATTACTTCGTGGACTGTTTGAAGGTCCACCGGCGGATTGGGCATTCAGAAAAGAGATAGAACAGGAAATTGAAAATTCTGGGGCCGAGTTTTTACACCAACGCCTTGCGATGATCGATCCGGTTTCTGCGCATAGGCTCCACGAAAATGACCATCGTCGTATCATTCGAGCGTTAGAGGTTTACAAGCAAACAGGAAAACCTATTAGTCACTGGCAGATGCAATTTGACGAGGGTAGGCAGTCCGATCAGTGCCGCGTCTTCACGATCCGTCACGCTCGACCAATTCTCCATCAGCGGATTGAGGATAGAGTTGAGTCGATGTTCACCTCTGGCTTGGTCGATGAGGTGAAGGGTTTGCTGGAGCGGTGGTCGGACATTGGGAAAACAGCGTCTCAGGCCGTTGGCTACCGCGAGGTGATCGAATATTTAGATAACAAAATGACTATGGAAGAGACAGTCGAAAGAGTGCGTGTGAGGACACGGAAATTCGCGCGGCATCAGGAAACATGGTTCCGAGGTATGTCCGAGTGCCGAATGCTTGACCTTGAATCTGATTTTGATCCGTCTGGATTAGCCCAGCGAATCGCAACTGTCGGATCCGAAGTAGTGTTCAACTAAGAAGGAAGCGGAATTTCATTCATTCCGCTTGGTTGCGTCGCTGCCCCGATTTCAAAAGACTGCTGTGGATTTCCCCCAACTCAATAAACGTGAGACAGTTGGGGTTGGAATAGGGGCGGGCCAGGCATAAAGTTCTTGATCGGATTTCCAATGTTATTGCGTATGGAATCAAGGTCTCTCCGGTCAACCGAAACGACTGCCTCTTTTGTTTCGAAGACATCGAAGGCATACGTAAAGCTCATTATGATCAACATAATTATCATCTGATATGCAAGCAAAAGCAGGTATAGCGTTTACTTGCAGATAATCCAGCAGACTTTGGACTGGGTAGTCACTGCCATGTTTCACAGTCGGTATTTGATCCGCAGTTTCAAATCAACTCGCGGTACCCTCTTTAAATTAAAGGCGGTTTGTCTGTACTGATTCGCGAAATTGAGTGAGCAATTTCTTGTCGGATTTCGTCTAGCGATTCCTGTTCATCTGCCTTTCTGAGTATCTCGTCAGTTTCGCTGTAACGATGTTCGCCTAGGGCCCAGGCTGCTGCACCACGAACCAGTGGTTCGCAATCTGAAATACCAAGAGCGAGCGGAAGAAGGTTCTTTGGATGTGGTTTATTGCCTAGAGCAATTGCTGCGTTACGTAAAATCCCTCTTCGTTTGGAACGCCAGAGTGGTGTTTTTCTGAAGCGGGCCCTGAACTGCTCATCGGTAATCCCAAAGAGGGAACGCAATTCGATTGGATTATGGCCGTCGATAGGTTTGAGTTCGATTTCGTGGCTCAGCGGCGCCTTGCGATTCCAGGGACAAACCTCTTGGCAAATATCACAGCCCAAAATCCAATCCTGCATTTTGGAACGCAGGGGCAGCGGAACAGCAGTCCGGTGTTCGATGGTCAAATAGCTGATGCACTGCGTTGCATCGAGGACGTGGGGGGCCACGAAAGCATCTGTGGGGCACGCATCAATACATGCTGTACAGGTCCCGCAATGGTTGGTCGTGATAGGTTCGTCGTATTGAAGCGGTACATCCAGCAGGAGCGCCGCGAGGAAAAACCAGCTTCCTGCAGTTCTATTAATCAATAAAGTATTTTTGGCTCGCCAGCCAATTCCTGCTAATTCCGCAAATTCGCGTTCCAACAATGGAGCGGTGTCGACAACCCCTCGGACACCAATTGAAGGGTCGAGATCCTTTACAAACTTCTTCAGTTGTTTCAGTTTTTTATGGATGAGGTCGTGGTAGTCCACGTTACTCCATGCATAACGCGCAATTCTTCCTGCACCCTCTGGGGATTCACTGGGAGTTGACGTTTGGTAATTAAGGCCAAGCATTAATAAGCTCGTAGCGCCCGGCAACACATGGGATGGGTGTTCGTAAGCCTCTTTTCGATCGTTTAAGTAATTCATTTCCCCGGCGTAACCCTGATCTAACCAGTCTACGAATTGGTGGAATCCTGCGGGGGTAACGGCCGGGCAAGCACCGGAGATATCGAACCCGACTCGGGTCGCTTCCTGTTTTAACGATTTTGTCAATTGGTTAGGGTTCATGCCGGTTTGTTGTTTGAAAAATATTGCCAACACATTTGACTTTAAGGGTTGTAACAGATTTCGCTGCATTTAGTGTGGAGCAATCCGGCGACCAGAATGCACATTTTTGTGTTTCGCTTGCCTCGTTTAAGAAATATACCAAATGCCAAAGGTATCGAGAAAAGGATTACCAATGAGACGATTACTTACAACAGGGATAGTTTTGACTGCTATCTTTATGCTCTCAGAATCAAATGTGAATGGCCAAACGATGGGGCAAGGGTATCGATTTGGCGTTGGAATTAACAATGCGAATTGCATTAACGATATCTACCGGTACGATTATTTTGGATGCGGTCGGTATCCTGACAATTCCATCAGTCGTGATTTTCGCAGGGAGCAAGCGCCTTTCTTTGCAAGATTCCCACCTGTCTACTACAGTCACGTCGTCAAGCGGCCTTATGGGGTGAGTCCCTATGCTGCGCCGGCGGGTATCATGCCTGTTGAAATGGGGATGAAACCCGAACCGCTAAGCATTTCAAACCCATTTTTCAAACCAAATGCTGCACCCGCAAAGGCGGAGAGTAAAAAGAAGGATAAATCGAAAGACAAGATGACTTGGGTTAAGAATCCCTATCAAGCTCAGATGGTCAACAAATAATTCTCACGAATAAGAAATGAGATGATTTGCGAACCATTCTTCTCTGGGGTTCGTATTGTAGGTGACGCATGGGCGTTAATAAAAAAGAAATGAAAAGTCGTCAGTTTGACCTAACGAGATGGCTTTTCCTTACCAATTTGGCTTTTCTCTTTGGGACTAGCGCTCAGTCTTGAGAGCATAGGGGCAACAAGATTGAGAAACGCCGCATTTTGCGGCGTTTTTTTTTATGTTAAAACTGAACGTTCTCCTAGCGACGGCAAGCGGGTCCCAATTGCCATCAAGCCAAAGCTGTGAGACAATCCAATCGAAAGTTAACACCACAAATCCACGCTCGGAGAGAGTCGCAAATGAGTCGAAAAGCAGAAGTTGAAGCCGCGATCGCAGATGTCGATTTTGACAATAACAACTATCAGGTTCATCTGGATACATCGCATGGGTTGATTGTCCTAGATATGAACCCTGATGCTGCTCCCGAGCACTGCAAGAACATTATGGGGCTTGCAAAAATTGGATTCTACGACGGCTTAATTTTTCACCGTGTGATTTCAGGTTTCATGATTCAAGGAGGATGTCCTCAGGGATCGGGAACCGGTGGCCCAGGCTATAATGTCGACGCTGAGTTTAACGGCACGCCACATTTGGCCGGAACGCTTTCTATGGCTCGCTCAAGTGACCCGAATTCAGCCGGTTCTCAATTTTTCATCTGCCTGGGTACTCAGGATTTCCTTGATGGACAATACACGGTATTCGGGCAAGCAACGCCTGAATCAATGAGCGTGGTCGAAGCGATCGGTGGTGTGTCGACCAATGGCTCGGATCGTCCTGACGAAGACGTGACCATCAAGTCTGCGACTGTCGTACAAGCCTGAGTTGGATGACGTCCAAATTGTCGTTGCGAGGGCGCTACTAAGGCTCCGGAATAATTGAATATTTTGGAGCTGCTTTAAGATAAATCGTAAGTGTGGGTTGGCAGGATTAATTCTGCCAACCTTTTTTTCTTGTCTTGGTCGCGCTGAAACCCAAAAAAAATCTTTCGTTTCAGGGTTAAGTGGTGCATTTCCGTTGAGGAGAAGTTGCAAATTTAGTCAGGAAAAACTGCCTGAAACACGCGGTTTAAGATTTATTTGTCCACGACCGGAAATTATGATTAGTGAAAATAGGATGTTTGGGAATTAAATTGCCTTTCCAATTGATTACCGAAGAAACGGAAAATTACTACTGATTTACCAGTTCGAGCCTAAAAATCCCAGTGTTTGGTAAAATAAGGGAAGTTTTCGGGTGCTAATTGACCGATGACAGATTAACGTCCGCCGGGTGGCCTAATTTAATTTTTAATGTTTATGGAATTTTCGAATTCAGGTTAGATTCAAGTGGCAAAAGAATCATTTCTAGATTTTTCAGAGATCGATCATGACAAGGTGCTAGTTGATGCAGACGGTATCCGTCAGATCAATCCGCATCGTTTTGAGATGCTGTTACTGGATGGCATTCTCTATTGTTCGCCCGACATTGCCGTCGGCTACATCGATCTCAGTGAGGATTCGTTCTGGGTCCGCGGCCATTTCCCTGGAAAGCCTTTGATGCCGGGTGTTTTGATTTGCGAATGTGCGGCTCAGTTATCGTCTTATTTTGCCCTTACCAACAAAATGGTGGATGACGGTTACGTCGGATTGGGTGGGCTCGAGAGTATTAGGTTTCGGGTGCCGGTGGTTCCCGGTGATCGGCTGACGGTAATGCTGCGAAAAGGCAAAGTTCGCAGAAATGTCCTCTTCACCGCGGAATTTCAAGGGTTTGTGGGCGAAACCCTCGTCGCGGACGGTGTGATTAAGGGCGTGGCACTCGGAAACTGAAAGTTTCGTTCGGTGTTGGAGACTAAGGTCTGGCAATATCCTGCCAAATGCACCCCGCCCATGACCAACCAACGCCGAATCCAACCAGCATGTTTTTCATTTCCGGAGTCATGTCTCCGCGGTCGCGCATTTGGTTGATTAGAATCGGTAATGTGGACGAAACCGTGTTGCCGAGGTCTTTGAGTAAAATTGGAACTTTGGATTCTTCGACTTCCATCACCTGCTGCAATTGGCTCAACATTTTATAGGTTGCTTGATGGAACAGGTAGAAGCCTAGGTCTTCGCTCGTCATGTCAGCGTCTTTGAGCACCTCACGTAGCATTCCCGGGATCTGGCCCACGGTAAAATTGATGAGTGCGGGCCCATCCATGTAGAGATCGCTCTTCCAGCGCCGTCGATGTCGTGGGCTAATCGCATCTTCAGGATTTCGAAAACCATTTTCGGTCGCTAGTAATGTATTCGCACCTTTGCCATCGGTGCCAAATTTAAACGCCCAAAGCGAGGGCTCGTCGTTGGATTCAATCAAGGTTGCCGCGGCGCCGTCTCCAAAAATGGTTCGAAGTGTTCGGTCCTGTTTATCGATCAGTTTTGTATAAGTTTCAGCGGTGATGAAAAGGATGCGTTTCGCGGCACCGGACCGAATAAGCCCATCGCAAAGCGAAAGTCCGTAAACATAGCCACTGCAGCCAAGGTTGAAATCAAGTGCTCCACAGTCTGTCGGTAATCCTAGGCGATCTTGTATCAAACAGGCGGTCGTCGGCAGAGGGTAGTCGGGAGTTTGTGTGCAGAAAAAGAGAAAGTCGATTGAGGAACGATCAATGGAGTACTGTTCGAATAGCTTTTCTGCTGCTTTGACACCGAGATCGGAAGAGCACTCATCAGGACCTGCGACGTGCCGATTGTAAATTCCAGTTTTGGATGCAATGAGATCCATGTCCCACTTGGGATTGTCGGCGACAAGATCTGCATTGGATTCGATTCGTTCGGGTAAGTGAACGGCGATTGGCCCGACGGCTGCATATTTCACTGTTTACCTTGATCCGGCGGTACCAAAACCGGCCTTGCTGTTGTGTGGGATTCGTGAATCAGAACGAAAAATCTACCAAAATTCTGGGAGTTCGCGAAGGTGTCAGGTCTAGGATCGCAGTTTCGAACGTGCCGAAAAAAGTGGACTGGTAGCAGTAAATGACCTGAAATCCTTGGATTCTTTAGATTTTGTCGTTCAGGGTATAGATCGTGTATAAATGTAATTAGGTCGTTTGGTTTGTTTTTTATATAAGTCTTGTGTTTTAGTTGGTTAGGCTGCTCGGCGACGGGTGACCGCACTTGATTCTGTAATTTTTTCGATTTGGTGGCGGTTGAGTATTTCAAACGGGGCATTGTCGTTTTTTTGAACCAGAACGAGCGAGCCTGAGTGGAGCATTCTTGGGAAATAAAACAAGTTGTTTTCCAGAGACTCCGGATCGAATCCCGCGGAGATGACAATCAAATCGGTTCGAACATGCGAGTTCGCAATGCGTGGAATGGATGAGGCGATATCACCTGGAACCAACTGAGTCTTAGCTTCGATTTCTTGCATTTTACGGTGTGTTTGAATCAAAGAGAGGCTGGCTTGTGATTCGTTTCGGGCGTCGAAGGCATCGACTCCAGTGTATCGGATGCTCATTGAGCCGGCATATTTCTGAGCAACTTTGAGCATTGAGATACAACGGTTTCCGTCTTCTAAACCAAATTCAATGATCGAGCGAAATGAATTTTGCTTGATTAATTTGTAGATCTGCCGATCGCATACCGGCGTGGAAAGATTGGCCAGTCGCAAGTATTGAAGAGTAGAAATTGGTTTCACAGGATAGCCCTTGGAATTCGTGGCTTAATTAGAGTGCCGGTTGCAATATCAGCGGCGTACTTTGTTTATCGGACGAATAAACCGTTACGTTTGATTCGATCGTTCGCGCTGTCAGATGCCATTCCTCCGGCAGGCTTTGGAGATTTTAGGTAAAAGGAACAACCAGCACAGCTTAACAGTGGCGTTTTAAAACGTTGGAGCGATGATTTGAGCTGTGTTTTAAATCGCGTAGCAGAAACATAGGGTAAACACGATTTAGCGTTCTTCGGATTGACGGGCAAGTTGGAGTGACTTGACGTGGTAATCGAACCAGTTTGATTCGAATGTCGACATCATTTTCGTGCGTTTGTGCCCCAGTTGTTCGATTTCAAGGTAGGTATGGTCGATACCCAATTGGATTAAGTGTTGGTGGAAATCGCGAATGGTTTCGAGATGTCCATTATCAGCAGTGCCACAAGCAATCTTAATTCTGACGTTTAGTTTGATGGCGTCTGTATTCTTTTGCGTGATGGCATAAACATCGTCGGCTTCCCAGGTCTTTCGATTTTCCCCGAGTAGCATCGCTTTCCGCTCGACGACAGTTGCTGCATCGAAGGTTTCAAGAAGTCGCGGTACATTCCCGGCTTGGCAAAACAGGCTGCAGAAAAGATGAGGATGCTTCATGGCCAGTCGAGTCGCACCTCTTCCTCCCATAGAAAATCCCTCAATACAACGACCCTCGCGCCCAGCTATGGTCCGATAGTTTGAATCAATAAAGGGAATCAATTCGTCAATGAAGATTGATTCGATTGGAAATCTACCGTCAGCAGAGTTTTTGTAAAATGTACTTCTGCCTCCATTGGGAAGTACCATTATCATCTCCGGCCATTTACCAGACCTAATTCCCTGATGGAGTAACGCGATCGAGTCAAGGCAAGTGAATTCATTTCCGCCGTTACCGTGAAGCGTATAAATCACGGGGTACTTTTTTTGACTTGTCGAATAATTCGGTGGAAGGTAGATGCAAAAACCAATTTTTTGATTTACGAGTTTGCTTGGAACGCTGAGATGTTGAGTGTTGGGCGGTAGCTTGGTTTGTGATGGTTTGGGTTGATTGAACCATTGGATACTGGGAGAAGTTGGACGTTTCTTTCTTTTTGCTTGAGCGGCGGCAGTTTGGTTGAAAAACAAAATTACTGAAATTGATATTAAAATGATTAGCGACGCGTTGATGGTTTTTAAAAACATAAGTGGTGACTTTGGATAGTGAATCGCCAGTTTAAAAGCATTTGTAAGTAATTTAACCAAAATTTGAATGACGCGTGGCAATCTATCAAATGACATGGCTTAGTTTGACTGCGGTAAAACGAAGCTTGCCGTCAGTCTGTTTTCTCATAAAGATGGTACACTGTTCTCTCACCTGAGGATTGAGTTTCGGTTCAATCAAATAAGCTAATTTGAATTTAGATAGGAAAACGATGAAAAATACATTTTCAATGTTCGCCGTTGCGTCGGCAGTTTTAGTGGCTGGATTTGCGTTTGCGAGTGAACCAGCTGTTTCGACTCCAAAAGTTGCTAAGGCCCCAGCTCCTCACTGCGAGGTTCCGTGCGGCATTTATGCTGATCAAATGCGGTTTGAGCAAATGCTGGAAGATACCAAGACAATTGCCAAGGCAATTAAAAGTATCAATGAGTTTGCAGGAGGGCTCAATGGAGATCCACCTACGGGTAAGGGAATTAATCAGGCAATGCGATGGGTGACGACTAAAGAAACGCACGCGACCAACACTCAACATATTATTTCACAATACTTTTTAACCCAGCGAATTAAAGCAGATAGCAAAGAATACGTCGGCCAGCTTGCGACGGCTCATAAAGTTCTTGTTGCTGCCATGAAGTGCAAGCAGGATAGTAATCCCGCCACTGCTGAGGCGTTAAAAAATTCAATTTATGATCTTTATCGCGCCTATGAAGGCAAAGAGCCCCAGTTTGAAGGCGATAAGTAACGAACTGCGTTTGTCGTCTACCAGTGTTTAGGTCACTAGCCGGAGGTCAATTGGGCTTTCCGGCTTCTTGGTTCTTTGAGAGGGTGGGTTGGGGATCGCTTTTTAATTGAGAACCTCTCTTGAATTGGGAATGTTTCGTTTATCTTGCAGGGTGAAAATGCGTAACAAACGAGTCCATTTTAATTTTCGTCAACAGCTTGATCGCCGGTCTGTTTTGCGAGGCGCTGGCGTCGCCATGACGCTACCATTTCTTGGTGCGATGGCCCCGGCGTATGCTTCGGATAATTTGTCGTTACCCCCCAAGCGATTTGTGGCAATGACTCTTGGTCTTGGGCTCCATGCGGCTAATTTGAATCCAACTGAGGCAGGACAGAATTATTCAGCAAGTCGATATTTGAAAGCGATTGACGATTTGCGTGACCAGTTCACCGTTATCTCGGGCACGTCCCATCCTGGAGTGGGTGGCGGGCATCGAGCGGAGGCGTGCATCTTGACTGCCAATCCGATGGGAAGTTCGGGGCGGGCGAAAAACTCGATTTCGATTGATCAATATCTCGCTAAATTTCTTGGCGGGGAGACAAGATTCCCATCGCTCGTACTGAGTAGCTCCGGTAACGACAGCCCCGCTTACACTGAGAATGGAGCCATGGTGCCTGCGGTATCGTCTCCTGCAGCGGTTTTTGATCAGCTGTTCGCCAATGGCACGCAAGCTGAAAGAGAAAAGCAGGCGATCTTGGTGCGCGAAGGTCGCAGTATCATGGACCTTGTGGAAGAGGATGCAAAACGATTGCAAAGGGAACTTGGGCGGTCCGACCGAGACCGTTTGGATCAATTTTTCTCAAGTGTTAGGAATTTAGAAAAGCGAATGGCTTCTTCTGAAGCGTGGGCGGAAAAATTGAAACCGGAGGTGGAGGCGAACCGGCCGATTGATATCCAGAATAGTCTAGATTTTATTGGTCAACAAAACTTAATGAGCGATGTTGTCCGTCTTGCTCTGGAAACCGATTCAACTCGATTCATTGTGTATCATCTTGGCGGTTCTTCGGGTGTGGTTCCAATTCCGGGGGTGGAGCAAGGGTATCATGGGTTGAGCCATCATGGTCTGGACGAAGAAAAGCTGGAGCAACTGGCGATCGTTGAATCGGCTATTATCGCCTCTTGGGGAGATTTTTTGCGTGGGCTACAGCGGACTGGCGATGGCGATGGAGATTTACTTGATCACACTTCTGTGTTGCTGACGAGTAATTTGGGAAATGCCTCGAACCACAGTAACAAGAACATGCCAGTGATGTTGGCAGGTGGAGGATTTAAGCATGGTCAGCATTTGGCATTTGATCAGCACCGGAACTATCCGCTGCCCAATTTGTTTGTCAGTCTGATGCAAAAAATGGGACTCGAGGAAAGCCAATTCGCCACGGGCACGGGAACGATGGCTGGGCTAAATTAATAGATTAGGATTCTTTAAAGCTCAGTAGTTGAGCATACCAGTCAGGGGGAATCTAAATCTAAACATAGCCGTTGGCTTGAAACCAGTCCCACGCGTCTTGAATGGCGTTTTCCACACTGCCGATCTGATAGCCAAGTTCTCGCTTCGCTTTCTCACTTTCACAATAGTGGAAGAGTTGCCCCATTTCAGTGGCGGCAGAATTGATCGGTGGCTCATTACCGCGAATTTTTCCGATCAAGTCTCCTGATTTTCCGACGACAGCAGCTAACCAATTGGGAAGTTTTGCTCTTGGAGATCGGCATTGCATTACTGCGGCCATTTGCTGGAACAACTCCAGATAGCTCATGTTAATGCCCCCGAGGATGTAGCGTTCGCCTGTATTGCCATGCTGCAGTGCGGAGATGACACCATCGGCAACGTCGCGAACATCAGCCACACAGCAGCCGCCGGCAGGGGCAAACGGCATGAATTGTTTTTTCAGCGTAAGCATGATTTCGCCAGAAGACGGCCGCCAGTCGTAGGGGCCGACCATGAAGCCGGGGTTTACGATGACAGCGTCGAGTCCGTTGGCAACTTCCAGAATAACTGCGGTTTCGGCTTCTCGCTTACTGATGACATAGGAACATCCCGGTTTAGGCGGATTGAGGTGCGACTCGGTTCCAAGTTTTGATTCAGTAGTCATACCTAAAGCATCGACCGAGCTGATGTGTACCATTCGAATGCTCCGTCGCCGTGCTGCTTCCGCAATCCGAGTAGTTGCCTCAACATTAATTTTTCGACTTAATGCTAGTTGGCTCCAGCCAATTTGTATTAGAGCTGCGGAGTGGATCACTGCATCTACATCTTCAAATACGATCGAGAGGTCCTTGGGGGACGCAAAGTCAATATTAACTGGTTCATGGGGTATGCCGTCGAGCGTTCTTCGATCTGACGAGTGGCGGAGCGTCACAACGATGGAATGTCCCTGCTTAACAAGAGATCTAGCAATATTGTTGCCCAGAAAACCAGTAGCGCCAGTAAGTAAAATTCTCATGTCTTAAATCGAAAAACGGAATAAAAGCCAAGGGTGAAGCGAATTCATTAGATAAAATATGCTGGATTGCTATTTTGCTTTATTAATCGCTAGATCCTCTCTGTTGAAGCGATCAACAAAGGAATACATTATAGCCAAATTCATCCGGTACACCTGTTTTGAAAATGCTGTAATGAACCACAATTCAATCTCAATTGAGCCCGTAACTAACCGCTCTCAGGAAAAGGCATTTATCCGGTTTCCATGGAAGTTGTACAAGGGCGATCCAAACTGGATTCCCCCGCTGATCGACAATACTCGGCAACTGCTGAATTACAAGCCTCATGCGTTTTACGATAACGCAGAGATTCAGACTTTTTTGGCAAAAAAGAACGGTGAAATTGTTGGAAGAATCGCCGCAATTATTGATCGTGCACATAATAAGTACCATAAAGAGCAGCGAGGAATGTTTGGTTTTTTTGAGTCAATTGACGATCAAGAAGTTGCCAACTCGCTGTTTGATGCAGCAAAAGCATGGTTCGCTGAGCGCGAAATTTTCTTAATGAGAGGTCCTGCGAACCCGTCGCAGAATTACGAATGGGGCATGTTAGTCGAGGGTTTCCACACGCCTCCGACGTTCATGATGACCTACAACAAGCCCTACTATGGTGGATTGGTCGAAGGATATGGTTTTGTCAAATCCCAGGACTTGTTCGCGTTTTTGGGGCATGTCGATATGCTCAATGAATTGGATCCCAAATTGATGTTCATCGCCGAAGAGGCGAGAAAGAGATTTAATGTCGACGTTCGTCCGATTGATAAAAAACGATTTCGAGAGGACGTCGATAGCTTTTTAGACATTTATAATGCGGCGCTTCCTGGACAGTGGGGGTTTACCCCCATGTCCGCTGGTGAATTGAAGGCGACGGCTGGAGGTTTAAAACAGTTGATTGTTTCAGAAATGACAACGATCGCTGAAGTGGAAGGAAGACCGGTTGGTGTTGTATTTGGATTGCTTGATTACAATCCAATTATCAAGAAAATTGATGGCCGGCTGTTTCCCTTCGGTTTTTTAAGAATTTTATTCGGTCGTAAAAAGATTAAAAAAATCAGGCTGATTAGCACCAATGTTATTCCCGAATACCAACGCTGGGGACTTGGATTAGTCTTGATGAATCGGTTGGTTCCAGATGTGCTTAAGTGGGGCATTCAAGAGGCAGAGTTTTCCTGGGTGCTAGAGTCGAACAAGCTTTCGCGGGGAACACTTGAGCGGGGTGGAGTGAAAAGAGACAAGACTTATCGAATATACGACTTTGAACCCTAGTATTTTCGAGTTTCTTCAGGACTTTCTTATTTGTTGAATCGCAGTGGATCGACTTTTAGTAGAGTTGCGGAGTCGTTCGCTGGCTGTTCTGGGGACGGTGCTGCCGTTTAAACAATCGATTTGTCTCGCTGTCCAAGTTGTCCTGAATGAATTCAAATCGAGAAGTAGTAATTACCGGCGTCGGAACTGTCTCTTCAATTGGAATCGGTATCGAGTCCTTTTGGAATTCATTGATTTCTGGGGTAAGTGGAGTATCGGTTCGAGAGCCATTTGCCGATTCTAATACTCCGTTTCGAATTGCCGCTCCGGTTCGAGGGTTTGACGCCAAGCAGTTCATCAAACCCAGGAAGGCAATAAAAATCATGTGCGCGCCGATTCAATTTGGTTGCGCTGCGGCTGCAATGGCAATTGATCATGCGGGAATTGATCGAGCCGCTCTCACTCCCGAAAGGATCGGCACCGTTTTTGGCACCGAGACATTTTTTGCTGATCCTGCGGAAGTTGCGGACGTATTTCGAAAATGTACGGTTGATAAAGATTACCAGCATGATCGGTGGGGAGAGTTTGCAGTTCGTGAAATCCAACCACTTTGGATGTTGAAATACCTTCCGAATATGGCTGCCTCTCATATCTCGATTGCTCTCGATGCCCGCGGTCCCAGCAATTCTATTTGTCAGGGAGAGGTCTCAGGATTGCTGGCCCTAATTGAAGCTGCCGATTTGATCCGCCGCAACGCCGTTGATGTCGTTTTGACGGGCGGCACAGGCTCTCAGATGGCGTTGACAGCAATGCTCTGTCGCGGTGCAGGGCAACTGACGAAACGAGTGTCTGATCCGGAGAAGGCTTCTCGTCCGTTTGATGTCTCCCGTGATGGGATGGTAGTTGGGGAGGGGGCCGGTGCGCTGGTCCTGGAATCTGCCGAGCACGCCAAGGCGAGGGGAGCGACTCCGTTGGCAACTCTTGCCGGTTGGTCCCGCTCTTATCGGAACGTCAATTGTGATGAATTCGATACCGCGATTGGAGACAATTTTCGGGCTGCCCTGCGACATTCGGAGCTATCACCTAAGTCGGTTGGCCTGATTAACGCTAATGCTTCTGGCAGTGTTCAGGGGGATCGAGATGAAGCCGCAGCGATAAATCGCATTTTTGGTTCGGACACACCGGTTGTGGCCCATAAAGGTAATTTTGGAAATACTGGCCCCGGTACGTCAATTCTTGAGTTGATTGGCGGGGTGCTTGCCAAGCAGGCCGGGGTTTGCCCAGCGACCATCAATTGTGAAAATCTCGACCCTGATTTTCAAATCAATGTTCAGTCCGAGGCCGCCCAGATAAAGTCCGACATCATTCTTAAATCGAGCTTTTCTTCAACTGGCCAGAGAGCGTCCGTGGTTTTGCGATAGTAGCGATCCGGGCTAGGGTTGGTCTAG
>CALKNI010000154.1 GCA_938091115.1 uncultured Pirellulaceae bacterium
CATTCCTGGTTTTACCATCACCATGTCAGCGCCCTCGTTTATATCGAGCTGAACTTCGCGAATGGCTTCATCTGTATTGGCAGGGTTCATTTGATAGGTTTGTTTACCGCCGCCTAGAATGTTGCCGGTTTTCAAGTTTGATTTTGATCCAATCGCGTCACGGAACGGGCCGTAAAACGCAGAGGCATACTTGGCGGCGTAACTCATGATCATTACGTCTTCAAATCCTGCTAGGTCGAGAGCATTCCGGATGGCACCAATTCTTCCATCCATCATGTCTGAGGGTGCGATGACATCACAACCTGCCCGAGCCTGGACGAGTGCCTGCTCGCACAGCATCTGGACGCTCTCGTCGTTGATGACAATCCCATCACGAACCAGTCCGTCCTGCCCATGGGAGGTGTAGGGGTCGAGAGCCACATCACAAATGACGCCGATATCGGGGACGGCGGATTTAATCGCGGCGACCGTTTGACAAACTAGATTGTCTGGATTGATCGCCTCTTCTGCGCCGTCGGTTTTCTTTGACGGATCCGTTTGAGGAAAGATTGCAATGGCAGGTATCCCAAGCTCTTGAGCCTCCCGGACTGAATTGATCAAATTATCGATAGTGTGACGGTAAACGCCGGGCATTGATTCAATTTCGTCGGATTGATCTTTACCAGTCTGTACGAAGATAGGCCAAATCAAGTCGCTGACACTCAGTTGATTTTCAGAAACCAGATTGCGAGACCATATAGATTGTCTGACACGTCGCATCCGGGTGTTGGGATAATGGGGCGTGGTCATGGGTAAAACGTCTTTCCGTGTTTATCGCGTTTTAAGTTGGTGGGCGGATGGCGTGTTCAATTCGCCATTCGTTTGGACAATCGGGAGCCCTAATTTAAACCTAAGGAGATTGTTCTGACGCTAAATTCCTAATCACACGTCCCGCTTTTTCAAATAAATTGAACTATTGGGCGGTTAAATAGAATCATCCCGATTAGGAATTTGAGGTGGATAAGTTAGACAAATTACATCAATAAGTTTGAAAGGTGGTGCATCCATTTTTCAGAACGCATTTAATTTATAATAAGCGGCTTCGGCATGGTAAAACCGGTCAATGGATATTAGATTAATGGCTGCGTAGAGGGTTTTCTAAGCTACTGATTTCCATGACAACTCCGTTCTATGCTCACCTCAGAGGAAGCGAACATCAATTCGTTCCGTCGCTAATACTGTTAAAACAACAGACAATCTAACCATTTTTCAACTCCCGGGTACCGAAAATGCAAAAAGCGGTTCATCTCTTCAAATCTGCCAATTGTTGTTATAGGCAAAATAGGTCGATACAGCTTTCGCTGCTCATGGTTGCAGTCCTGTTCATGACTAGTGCCATGACTTGTTCCACGTCTGCTCAAGATTGGGCAGGATGGCGCGGTCCGGAGCAGAACGGAATTTCGCGATCTACTAATCTTCCGGATGACTGGTCACTGGAGCCAAGTAAAAATGTTGCTTGGATGTCAGAGGTAGGTGGACGGGCGACTCCAATCGTGCTCAATGGAAAAGTCTATCTCAATTGTCGAACCGATGATGATGTCAATGATCCGGATGAAAAGGTTAATGCACGAGAACAAGTAATCTGCTGGGACTTGGAGACTGGTAAAGAACTTTGGCGCGATGTGTTTAACGTTTTCCAAACCGACATTCCGGCACCTCGAGTTGGCTGGGCCTCAATGTGCGGCGACAAAGAGACAGGTTACGTCTACGTTCACTCCGTTAGTGGAATCCTTCGTTGCTACACTGGTAACGGCGAAAAGGTCTGGGAGATTTCGTTGGCAGAAAAGTATGGAAAGATTTCCGGCTATGGTGGACGAACGCAAACTCCAATCATTGATGAGGATCGGTTGGTTCTAAGTTTTATGGCGACAAACTGGGGCGCGACAAAAGGGCCGTCACCACGCCATTTCTACTATGCTTTTGATAAAAAGACGGGTGATCTCCAATGGGTCTCAGCACCTGGCGGTCCTCCGAAGGATACGAATTATTCAGTTCCAGTAGTCGCCGTGATCAAAGGACAGCGTCAGTTGATTGGCGGTAACTGTGATGGCCATGTTTATTCGCTTAATGCGAGAACTGGCAAACCGCTCTGGTCATTCAAAATGTCACTTCGCGGTTTGAATACGACACCCGTCGTGGTCGGTGATTATGTTTACATGTCACATGGCGAGGACAATTTTGATAATACCGAATTTGGTCGCGTGCAGTGCATCGATGCGACGGGAACCGGAGACGTTACCGATACCCATAGTGTGTGGCGGGTCGATGGTGTCAAAGCGGGTTATACAGCATTGGTCGCCCAAGATGGCATGCTGTTCGTCGTTGCGGACCTTGGAAACATGTACTGTTACGACACCAAGACTGGAGAAGAGCTTTGGGTTCACGATCTTGGAACCGTTGGAAAGGGCTCGCCAGTTTGGGGTGACGGTAAAATGTACGCTACAGAAGTTAACGGTAACATGTGGATTCTTGAGCCATCGAGAGCACGATGCAAAACGTTGTCTCATGAGAAGATTTCTGCGCGAGTCGGTTCCGGCATGGATGAGATTTATGCATCGCCCGTAATTGCGGACGGTCGCATCGTACTCGTTACCCGCGATCGCACGATTTGTATCGCGGACGAATCGAAGGAAGTTGTTAATGGAGAGCCGGTTGCCCTGGCACCTGAGACAGCTCCAATGGACAAAATTGACATGATTCAGTTGCGGCCTTATGAGACCGTGGTGGAACCTGGGTCGACCACAGAGTATGAATTGCACGCATTTGATGGTAACGGACGTTTCCTTAAAAAACTGCCGATTAATGAACTAGTGGCAGACGCCGGGTTGGCTGGATTTACTACTTCTGGTGGCAAAGTCACCGCACCAACTACCGAGAGTCATATCGCGGGAACGGTCACGGCCACTTTCGGGGATAAAACGGCGGTTGCTCGAATTCGAATGTTCAATCCAGCAAAGGTGTGGAAGTGGGACTTCAACAGCTTGAAACCACCGGTAGGTGTACCAGCAGGTTGGATGCGAGCTTTTGCAAAATTGAAGCCGTTCGAAGTGGATGGCGAAAAGGTTCTCAAAGTTACGGGTGGAGCAGAAGCCAAAGGCCGGCCAAGCCATCAAATTGGGCTCGGTTACGCCGGAATGAAGAACTATGAAATTCAAGCAGACGTTCGACTGACCGAAAAACGCCGGCAGTTGGGAAGTATTGGGCTTTCCAATAACCGTTACAATTTAATTCTGATTGGAAATTCGAGCAAATTGGAAGTTTTGTCCTGGGCTCCTCATAAGCGAATGGCGAAGAGTGTTCGATTTCGAAGTGATCCAGACGTATGGTACACCATGAAAATGAAGGTTGATGTCACGGACGGCGAAGCCAAAATTTTCGGAAAGGTTTGGAAACGCGATGAAGCGGAACCGGAAGCCTGGACCATCGAGGTAGTCGACCCCAATGGAAATGAGTCAGGCTCTCCTGGCTTGTATTTCTATGCTTTGGCGGACTGCTATTTTGACAATGTAATCGTGACGCAAAATTAAGCGCGTCGGCTGATTTGAATAGCAAGCTCATTTCGATGAGCTTGGTATCGTTATTGGCTCCATTGGAATATTAATATTTAGACTAAACACTTGATCAAGGAATAATTATGAAAGCGATTCGAGTATTATCGCTTGCGGCTCTCGCATTGGTTTTAACGCTCTCCTACGCAGCGGCGGATTGGCCAATGTGGGGCGGAACGCCAGCCAGAAATATGGTGTCGGGTGCAAAGGGAGTTTCAATTGAATTCGATTTGCAAGCTGGCAAAGATGGGAAGGTTCTCTGGCAACAGGGCTTGGGGTCGCAGACCTACGGGAATCCAATTGTTGCCGACGGAAAGGTTTTCGTTGGAACCAACAATGGCGGAGGATGGCGAAAAGACAAGTATCCACCTGAGAAAGATCTTGGTGTTCTTCTTTGTTTCTCTGAAGCGGACGGAAAGTTTATGTGGCAGTTGTCGCGTGAAAAACTGGCTGCCGGTCGTGTGAACGATTGGTTGTTGCAAGGGATTTGCTCCGTTCCAGCCGTCGAGGGTGACCGAATGTGGGTGGTCACTAATCGTTGCGAATTGATGTGCCTTGATACCGATGGTTTCCTTGATGGGACGAACGACGGGGTTGTGAAAGACGAAGTAGATGCAACCAAGCAAGATGCCGATATTCTTTGGAATCTCGACATGATTGAAGAGTTGGGTGTGTTTCCACATAATCTGGCAACGAGTTCACCAGTTATCTTCGGTGATATTGTTTATGTCGTGACGTCTAACGGGGTTGACGAAGCACATCTCAATGTTCCCTCGCCTCGGTCTCCCTGTTTTTTAGCAGTGGATAAGAACACCGGGGAAGTTTTGTGGGAAAAGAATCAACCGTTTGATGGGATCCTTCACGGACAGTGGTCATCACCTGCGATCGGCATGGTCAATGGAAAAGCCCAAGTGATTTTCCCCGGTGGCGATGGCTGGGTTTACGCTCATGATGCTGTTTCGGGAGATGAAATTTGGAAGTGTGATCTCAATCCTAAGGTAACCAAGTGGGAGCTTTATGGAAAAGGAACTCGTAATTCAATCATCTCAACACCGGTCTTTTATGACGATAGTGTACTTATTTCGGTAGGGCAGGATCCCGAGCACGGTGAAGGTGTTGGATACCTTTGGCGAATAGACGCTACGAAAACGGGTGATGTAAGTGCGGAGCTCGGGGAGATTGGTCGACCGGGTAAGCCAAATCCGAACAGTGCTATCATCTGGGCATATGGTGGAGAGACCCAACCCACGATCGTTGAAGCCGAACGATTGGCTGAAGTCGAAAACATGCTCGCTGATTTGAAATCGATTGAGGCTAATCCTGAGAATTCCGGAGCAAGCTTGTCTGATTTTATGAAAAAATATCAGGGTAAATTTGATGATGGAATTTTGCACAAGAACTTTACTGAGAAAGAATTAAGCCCGGAGCGAGAGGCGGTTTATCGTCGAACGATGTCGACCGTAGCGGTTGCGGATGGATTAGTTTTCTCTGCTGATCTGAGTGGATTTGTTCACTGTATCGATTTAGAAACAGGTCAACGACACTGGGAGTACGATATGCTTTCAGGAGTTTGGGGCTCACCTTTGGTCGTCGATGGAAAAGTGTTCATTGGTAACGAAGATGGGACACTGCTGATATTCAAGGCATCCAAAAAGCGGGCTCAAGTTTTGGCCAAAAAAGAGACTGTCAATTACTCGGCAATTTACAGCACGCCGACGTTCGCCAACGGTAAGATGTATCTTTCTGATCGAACACGTCTCTATGCGGTTGATGTTTCCGAAGAGAGTGACGAGTCGGGTAAGTAATTTTCTGTTGCAAAAAAGAAAAGCGAGGCTCTTGAGCCTCGCTTTTCTTTGGTGAAAATTTCCTGTCGCTCCAAGGACGAAAGAGCGGCAGGTTTTAACGAGATGATTAATCAATGCCACGATCGTCAGTAGCTGGATTGGGTGTGGAGGTGCCATCGAACGCGCTCGAGTTTTGTTCGTTGGCAGATTCATCTTCGGTGACATCATCGTGGTCTCCGTCGTCACCATCATTGGCGTCGATCATTTCGGCGGCGTCTAATTGATCAGCGCGATCGACTGACACAACCTTACCTTGAAAGCTAAGCATCTCATCAATCCGAGCCAGCTTTCCTTTGTAAAATGGGAACCAGGGGGTTCGGTAAAGGCCCACGACGCGTTTCATGGTAAAAATCGGTTTGTTCATTCTCGTTTTTAAAGAGAGTGATCCGACACCGGAAAGAAACATTTCCAGATAGTCGAGAGGTTCGTTTTCGGTCTTTAATCCGATCAGCTCGAATCGTTCGCCTTTTCCTCCGAGCCGATTCACGGTCAAACCAGATTCGTCAATTCGAACACGCATGTGCGTTCGACTGTAAATGAAATTGCCAAGCCAGATGCAGCTGAACACAAGCGACATCATTAACCAACCGCCGGTATCCATGGTTGGTTCGAGACCTCCGAGAAATTCCCCCATCCATTTAAACGGACGGATAGTCCCCTGGATTTCTAAGACAACCGGAATTCCAACTAAGGTGCCGATCATAAAAAACATTAGGAAAAACTTACCCTTGGGTAGATTGAATCGAAATGCGATGTACCAGACCAGCATGACTGTCAGGCCGATCCAAAACAACATATGTGGATCAAAGAAGGGAGTTTTGGCAGACATCAGCGATAGCGATTCTTTGTAAGCCGCAACGACGACTGTATCGCCCGTTTCGGTAGACATTTCGACCTGTTTTTCGAAATGGGTTTTTATGGCTTCAAATGTAGGCCCATCGATTGAGCCCACAATCGATTTTCCGGGCACCAATGAAAGAAGTGCCAGAACTAGAAAAAGAACTGCAGGATAACCAGCTAGAATGCCAGGAAGGTGATCATAGAGGACGATCGGTTTCAGCGTTGGCGGTTTTTCGGACATTTACTTTGATCCAAGGGGTGTTTAGTTACGGGCTGAGCTTAGTTCGTCCCGTTTGCTCCAATATCCTAAAAAAAATTCGGGGTTGCTGCAATTTTCGAATCTTGGTTGTTCGTTAGTTTAACGGCTTAGCAAGTAGGTGAAATAGAGTCAGAGGGTAATCACGTGTGAAAACGCGACGAAAACTCAGTTTAATCCCATCTCTTGAATTAAGTGTTTTGCCCCGTATACCTTATCGGTAACCCACAAGACGTAACGAATGTCGACTCCGATCGAGCGACTGTATTCGGTATTCCATGCAAAATCATTGATGGTGGCCTCGAAAGCTCGATCGAAGTTGACTCCCACGAGTTCGCCTTTTCCGTTGAGGATTGGACTGCCAGAGTTTCCACCAGTCGTATCCGTGTCGTAGAGAATTGCAATGGGAATATCTTTTAATTTTGGGTGCATATAGTTGCCAAACTCCCGCTTTTCAGACATCTCTAAAACTTTTTCCGGTGTGATGAACGGTGCGATACCCGTGGTTTTCGCGACCACACCACTAAGGGTGGTTGCGGGTGATTTGTAAACTGCATCCTCCGGTGAGTATCCCCGGACGGTTCCGAATGTCAGGCGAAGTGTTCCGTTGGCGTCAGGAACAAAATTTGTTTCTAGAAATTGTTGTTTGAGGGTTATGAGTTCTCCATAGTAGAGTCCGAGTTGGCCGTCTCGGGCTTTGCTTGATTCTCGTAATTCAAGGTATCTAGGATAAAGTTTGACTATCAACTTTAGGAACGGATCCGTGTTTTTCTTTAGTTGATCCGTATTCTGATTCAGGCATGTTTGAAGGAATTTCGGATCTTGTAATTGAGTCTGCTGATAAAGTTCCTCCAGTACGATTCCATCAAGGGCGGTGATTTTCATGTCACCGTTCTTTATCCGTTCGATAAGCTGTGCGAGTAATGCTCGGTCAACGCCCAGATCAAGATCCTTTTGAATCATCTTTAAACGGGAAACGGTTTGTGCATAATTTCGATCCATGTAGGCCGACTCTCGTTCGAGATCAGGTTTTTGGCGTTCATGAGCGGCATCGTAAATCGTGAAAGCCATCCGTAGCAATTGGCTGGTACTTCGAAGGTTTTGGAAATTTGCCTCCGCGACAGCGTTCTCGCTCACCGTCCTGTAGACCGAATTGATGTTGTTAAGCAGCTGCCCATATTTGGCCTGACGCTCGGGATCTGCATCGATAAATGCCTGGAGTTTTTGCTCTTCGGCGGTACGCTTGGCAACAATTTTCTTACGAGTCAGACCTTTTAGCTGGCCGCGTGATCGTTTCTCTGTGTTTGCCAGACTTTTGATCCTGGAGAGTAATTTTAGAGCGACGGCGCGATCTTCTTCCCCTGCTTTCTCCATCGTGGCGATCTGCTGTCCGTAAAGATCAACAACATAGGGCAAGCGAATATCTTGTTCGAACGCAAGGAAGCTGGATGTCTTATGGCGTGCGGTTCGTCCAGGATAACCTAGCAGCATAACGTAATCGCCTTCGTTGGCACCTTGCGGAGCGACTTGTATAAATCGTTTTGGTTCATAAGGTACGTTGTCGGTAGAGTAGTCGGCCGTGGAACCGTCGGGGGCGACGTAGGCTCTCATAAAAGAGAAATCACCGGTATGTCTTGGCCACTCCCAGTTGTCAACGTCCCCACCGAAGTTGCCGATGGAGGATGGAGGGGCAAAAACGAGTCGGACGTCTTTAATATAGGTGTAGAGAAACAAAACGTATGTTTTGCCAGTGAACATCTCGGCAACTTCCGCGCGAATCCCCGGGTTTTCTTCTTCGGCTCGTTTTTCGATTAACTTTCTTTTCCGAGAAATCGCTTTGCTACGTTCTACAAATGACATGTCAGCATTAACCACACTCAGGACTTGTTTGGAAACATCGGAAAAAGACTCAGTGACGCGAACGGTGTATCCGGCGGCGGGGATTTCAGTCGCCCTTGTTTTTGCTTGAAAGCCATTCTTTAAATAGTCATTCTCTGTAGAACTGGCTGACTGAATCGCTCGATAGGCGCAGTGGTGATTGGTAATGATTAGTCCTTCGGGTGAGACGAAAGAACCCGTGCAACCATTGACGCGGCAAATTCCATCGATCAGACAAGTTTCGTTTGGATTAAACAGTTCAAGTGCAGTAAGCTGTAGTCCCTTTTGTGATAAATTCAACCTCGCGATTTCGCTAATCGGGTACATGCCTTCGTCGGAATAGACTTGTGGAGTTGCGAATAAAGAAAGTAACGCAAACGTCATCAACTGATAAACTTGTTTCATCGAAACTCTTTCAGAAAGACCGTGTTGGAGTTGTCGCCAAAGAACCTCCGCTTGGCTTCAGTATGAAGAACGTTTTAGCGGCGCGGTAGTCCTTTTACGTTATTATTGAGGATTCAGGCGTTCAACACCAAACGAGGTTAAAAAAACGTTTTAAAATACCAAATTAATCGCTAAGCTGTTGACGGCTTTTTTGGGGAGTCGTTCGGATTTATGTTCGTTACTGAGATTTAAGATAATGTTAAGAGTCATTTTTATCGCTGCGGTTGTTTTCTGTTTTCAGCATGAATTAAACGGGGCACTCATTTGCCCCGTTCAGATCGAGAAAGAGCTTCCCACTGCCCAAGTCGCTCCACCGAAATTGGGTGATAACGAATCACGCCAATTTGTTGGCATCGAACGGGCTTATTCTCAACTGCGGTTTAATCGCCCCATTTATCTTACGGGGGCGGGCGATGAGAGTGGACGGATTTTTGTGGTAGAGCAAGGGGGAGTCGTCCGCTGGTTTTCCAAGAATGCAGAAGCCCCGATAAGTCGCGTGTTTCTTGATATCAGCGAGCTGGTAAGTCGTCGTGGCAACGAAGAGGGCCTGATCGGTTTTGCATTCCACCCTGATTTTAAAAACAACGGACAACTTTTTTGCCACTATTCATCCAACTCGCATAGGACGGGTGAAAAAGAGGTGGCTTCGAATGTAATTTCCAGATTTACTGTTTCAAATAATCCAAATCTTGTGCTGCTGGATTCTGAGGAGATTCTGCTAATAATTCCTCAACCTTTTCAAAATCACAACGGTGGCGCGATGGCTTTTGGTAAGGATGGTTTTCTGTATTTCTCATTAGGCGATGGCGGCTATAAAGATGATCCACTCGGGAATGGGCAAAATCTAAAGACGATGCTGGGTGGAATCAATCGGATAGATATTGATTCCAAGGATCTACCAAAATCTTATGGTGTTCCTAGCGATAATCCATTTTTGAATGTGCCGGAAGCAGCACCTGAATTATATGCAAGTGGCTTGCGAAATGTTTGGCGATTTTCATTCGACCGAAAAACAGGAGAACTCTGGGCGGCGGATGTTGGGCAGGCTCGGACGGAGGAAGTCAATATTATCCAAAAAGGTGGCAACTACGGCTGGAATCGGTTTGAGGCAAATGACGATTTCGAATTGAATACGAAAATGGCTTCCCAGCCGCACGTCGCTCCCGTAGCTACCTATGGTCATCAGTGGGGTGGATCCATTACGGGGGGGAACGTCTACCGGGGTATCCGGTTTCCTGAGCTTGAAGGCGCCTATTTTTTCGGCGACTATATGACGGGGAATCTATGGAAAACAACGAAGGATTCAGAAGGGCGTTACGATACCACTCTGGTTCGGAGGACAGGTCGAAGTATCGCTTCGTTTGGCGAAGACGATGAGGGAGAAGTTTATCTGTTAAGTTTCGACGGCGGGATTTATCGGATTATCGCAACTTCTAAGCCGGAAAATACATTCGCCGATTGGCCTAAATTGTTGTCCGAGACGGGGCTGTTTACCTCGATGAAAACAAAGGAGCCCGCAGCCGATTTAATCCCATACGAAGTGAATGCCCCTTTTTGGTCCGACGATGCTGAGAAAACTCGATTCTTCCGTCTGCCTGAAGGTAGTCAACTTGTCTATCGGGAGTCCGGAAGTTGGGAGGTACCTGTCGGCGCAACGGTAGTCAAGAATTTTCAGGTCAAATCGAGGCGGAGCTTAAAGATGTTTGAAACGCGTCTAATTAAGCGAACGGTGGACGGTTGGGAAGCCGCGACTTACGTTTGGGATAAACAAGGCGACGACGCTGAATTGTTGACAGGCGGTAAACAATTTGAATATTGGAATTCAGCGGCGGTTCATTCTTGGCACGCACCCTCTGCCTCGGAATGCGCTAGTTGTCACGTCGATAGCGCTGGTTACGTGTTGGGATTATCCACTCGGCAGTTGAATCGTACGGGGGGATCGGGAGAACACCAGATTTCTAAGTGGTTAGAAGATGGGGTTTTATCTGCGCCACAGGGCATTCAATGGAATGAACAGGCGAAGTTCTGTTCTCCCTACGATGCTGAATTTTCACTTGAGGAACGGTCTCGTGTGTGGTTGGATGTTAACTGTGCAATGTGTCATCGGCCTAACGGCCCGGGGAACGCGACAATTGATTTGCGGTTTGATACGCCACTTGCGGAAACAAAAACCGTTGGTGTGATGCCCGCTCAAGGGAACCTTGGCATCACAAACGCAGAAATTATTGCCAAAGGTGATCCTAGCCGGTCCTTGATGGTTCATCGTGTTGAGACGTTGGGGCAGGGGAGGATGCCCGGAACTGGAAGCAATCGCGTTGATACGAAAGCTGTCGAATTACTGAGCCAGTGGATACGGCAGATGGCTGTTGAGAGAAGAGGTTCAGGGGCGTCACTAAGTAAATGAGTTACAGTCTGGCGTCGACGATTTCAAGTAACAGCTTGAGCGTAAATTCCGCAAGATCAAGTTGGTCAGCGGCATTCTTAATTTTAGGTGACATGCCTAGAAGATCGTTGTTTACAAAGGCCGCATACATTGCGCTTTGAAGGTTGGCGTCCGCGATTTCAAGTTGGGTGACTGTAGTTTCGAAATCTGCCATCATGGACTCCGAGGAATTAAGGTAGATCCACGGCATGAGCTTTTGGGACAATAGTTTGAGCTCGGAAAATCTTTGAAGCTGAGTGATCAGAGGTTCGAGATTTGGAAAGATCTTTTGTGTGGAAAGCTGCGAAGAAACGGATAGTTTTTGTTTCTTAATGTCTTTCACGGTCGCTGCGCCGTTGGAGTGCCCCGTATTAGTATCTTTTGCACTGGGTGTTTCAAAACCGTAGCTTGCACTGCTGGTGAGAAAACACAAAGTGACTAGCAGCGGGCTAATCCATTGCGTTGTAAATAAGTATCTCATGGCGATTTCTTTCGTGACTTATAAACAGTATCGGCTTGGAATCAGTTGGGAACGTGAGCAAGTTGGTTAGATAAATACCCTTCGGTTGTAAATGATCCATTCCAGGGTCAGTGCCATGAGGGCGAAAAATGCAAGGAATGTCCAGAAATCCCGACGCGCTGGTTCGCGGGTAGAATTTCCTTTGATCGATTCGTAACCGAGCTTGAGTTCGTCACGAACTGCGATGTCACTTTCCAGTCGGTCGAGTAGGTTTACGGCAAATAATTGGTCAACTTCTAAACTCCCTTTTTCACTAACGGAATAAATTCCGGTATCTTCGGTTTGGTTATAAACAAAGCTTTTATTGGGTTGTTGTTGAAGTGACTCTTGCCTGCCTTTCGGATTCTTCACGTCAATTTCTTCGTATGGGTAACGCGGTTTAATTTTGACAGGATTTCCAGGGCGGTTAGCACGGAGGGAGTTGAAACGTGAGCCACTACCTAAAGTCCGGATGATGTTTTGCATGAAAAACGGAAAACTAGGTTTCTTGTGCCAGTCCGTGTTGTAAGGTGTCTCTCCGTCCTCTTCATATAAAATCATCGGGAATCCAACCACAATGTCTTCAAATCCTGATCTTGGGCCGATTGCGATGACTGGTCCAGCGATAGATTCGACTAAATTGGTACTCCCTTTCGGACCTTCAATGACTTGGCCATTGAGAATTGAAACGCTCTGCATCTGTACATCGAACATTACTGGATGCGAGTTATTTGTATAAATAATGGGCGTAATCTCAAGTTCTTCTGTGAACTTCCAGTCTTCGCCTGGCGGCAGTGAGGACAAAAAGACTGTGTTGCAGGCCGGCATTGTTTCCGGAGCGCACTGATCAAAAATGATTAAATCGTAAACGCCCAGAGCCGCATTGGTTTCATATTCCTTTTCTTTAAGAAAGCTTCGTTCAGAAAATTCTACGTTTGCAATTTTCTTTAGACGGTCAGTCGAACTGGCAAGTTTGAGTGCAGGGTTATAATCCGTCAAAACTAAGATGTTGGTCAGTCGAGAGGGGTTAAGGACACAGTATGCTTCATTGTCGAGGAGGTAATCATCGGGCGCATCAATTTTAAACCGAATCGGTGCCGCAGATTCGAGAACGGCCGCTACGGAGGTAAGATCGAATTTTAGGGAAAGTCCACCGGGAGGGGATTGACCGATGTCGGCGAGACGACTGTTGGCCCCCAGCGACATGTTGGCTTCTGCAATTTCTCGCCCTGGAACGGTCACAGTATCGGCATCGGTTAACTGATCGCCGATGTATAAAGAAACTTCGATTGTTTTGGGAGCGAATCCAGAGTTTTGTAGGCGCACAAAGGCTTCGATTGAACCTCCAGTATCAAGTTGGTCGTTGACCGAGAAGGTCGTAATCCCAATGTTACTCGCAGGCGTCACCGCCCCCACCGGTTGGTAAATCGCTGTCAGTTCACCTGGCGCGTACTTGCTGACGTCTTTGATAGCCCCATCACTGAAAATATACATGGTGGCGGCAAGTGCATCGGCGACCTGAACATCCGTGTTGCTTAATTTATCACTGGTTCGTCCCGGGTTGGCCAGGCCAGTCGCAGCGACCAGGGCGCGATTGATGTCACTCCCTTGCTGAGTCGCTTCGATGGATTTAACTTTCCGCTTTAGGATCGCTTTATTCTTGGTGTACGATTGATCGACTCCTTCGGTGTCAGAGAAGCTAATCACCATCGCTGCATCACTCGATTTCATGCGGTCGATCAAAGTGTAGATTTGATTTTTCGCATCTTCGAGTCGGGTGATGCCTGACTCGGTATCAGTCGCACTCATGCTGGCTGATTTATCAACTAAAAAAATGAATCGATCACCTGCGAGTTTTTCGCCTGTGCACCCCGGTCTCAAGCAGGCGATCATGAGGATTAACACGACGAGCAATTGGAGCCAAAGAAGGAGGTTGTTCCGGAGACGCTGCCAGATGCTGTTGACGTGCATATCTTCGACAGTTTTCGTCCAAAGATAAGTACTTGGAACTTCTAACGGGACTCGCCGAAGTTTTAGAAAGTAAAGTGACAGAATCAGGGGAGGAACTAACCCTAAGATTAGCCACTGATACCAAGTCAACATGTTGATGAAATTCACCGAACCAATCCCCGCTGTCGAAGATAACGGGAGACGAGACGGTCCACTGATCGTTCGGTGCTGGTCATCGTGTAGACGATGCCACGGCGAGAACTAAAGTCACGGGCTTGCTCAATAAACGACGCAAGTGTTTGTTTGTATCGATCGATCAAGCGTTGGCTGACACTGACTTCTGCAATATCCTGATCTTCACAGTCCACCAGTTTAAGGTCACCGTTGATATCGGGGTCGATTTCCTCTTGGGAAAGGACGTGGATTAAATAAATATCAAGATCCCTCGCGACGAGATACTTGAGCGCTTCTTCGTAGCCTGATTTATCCATTAAATCAGTGATGAGTACGAGTATTCCTTTGCCGGTATTTCGCAAGCAAAATGCTTTGACGGCCTCTGTCATGGTAACTGTAGATTGCGATTCCATACGTTCGAGGTGATCGACGAGCTGCCAGAGGCTCGAGCGGCCGCGAAGGGTCGGAGCATTGCTATTACGGGATCCATCCAAAGCTTCGATTTTGACCCGGTCCGCCCGGCAAAGCCCAATATAGCCAAGGGCTCCGGCGAGCTGTTTGGCATATTGAAATTTAGTTGGGCTGCCAAATTGCATGGAAGGGCTGACGTCAATCAGTGTGTAAAAGTGGAGATCCTCTTCTTCCATAAATAGTTTCAGAAATAATTTGTCGAGTCGGGCGTACATGTTCCAATCGATGAACCGGAGATCGTCGCCAGCGACGTAATTTCTAAAATCAGCAAACTCAACGCTTTGACCTTTGCGTTTGCTCCGCCGTTCACCTTTCATGCGGCCGCGAAATATTTTCCTGCTAACCAGCTCCATGCGCTCCAACTGGGCTAGTAGCGCAGGGCTTAAAAGTGGTTCTTCTTGCGAGTTCTTTTTTGAAGGGACTGCGTTGGCCATTGTTTTCCGATGATCTAAGTGCGACATGTACTTCGAAGCGAGGGATTATTCGTCCACTTTTTGTGGCACCTGATCGAGAATTTCCAAAAGAACCTGATCCGAAGTGATGCCTTCCGCCTGAGCTTCGAAGTTGGGGACAACGCGGTGCCGCATGGCGGGCAAATAGGCTCGGCGAATATCTTCAAAACTGACATTGAAGCGACCGGCCAGCAGAGCGCGGACTTTCGACGCCAGGGCAACCGTTTGAGCGCCACGCGGGCTTGCGCCCCATCGCAAATAATCGTTGGTTACCTTCGGAGCAAATTCACCGTCAGGATGAGTCGCTAAATTTAATCTGACAATATAGTCTTGAAGATGGTCTGCCAGAATTACTTTGCGAACGAGTTGTTGCCATTCTTGAATTTCCCGTCCATCCATCACTGTGTCTGGTTGGATAGAGATTCCCTTCGTCGTTCTTTCCAGAATGGTCGCCAGTTCTTCGCGATTAGAGTAACCAACAACGAGCTTAAACAAGAAACGATCAAGTTGTGCTTCGGGGAGCGGATAGGTTCCTTCCTGTTCGATTGGGTTTTGAGTAGCCAAAACAAAGAACGGTTTGTCGAGGACGTACCGGGTGCCAGCGACAGTCACGGTCCCTTCCTGCATGGTTTCGAGCATTGCTGACTGGGTTTTCGGCGTCGCCCGGTTAATTTCATCCGCGAGGCAGATCTGCGTGAAAATCGGTCCCTTTTGGAATTGGAACTCACGTCCTCCATCGGGTGTTTCGACCACCATGTTGGTGCCGAGAATGTCAGCGGGCATCAGGTCGGGTGTAAACTGGATTCGATTGGATTGGAGGTTGAGTGCCTTTGAGAGCGTTGAAACCAAAAGTGTTTTACCAAGTCCAGGTGCGCCTTCGAGCAGGCAATGGCCGCCGATCATCATGCAAGTCAAAACGCCATGAACGATTTCGTCATGCCCGACGATCACTTTTCCGATTTCATCTTTAATTTGTTGATAACGTTCGCGGAATTTTTCGGCTTGTTCCTGGAATTGCAATTCGTCGTTCATAGTTTTCAGATTTCCTGAGAGCTAAATTTTAATATCTGTTTTGAGTAGGTTGTGAATTGAGTCATTCACAAGTTTGAGCAATTAAATGAGAGGAGTTACTCATCCTTTTTTCTTTGTTGATGTTTTAATTTTCGTTTTGCATCGAGCAAGCGAGATGTGTAGGAATTGGATTCATCTGGATCGAGTTTGTCACGATGAATCTTAGGAGGCATTGCTGGAGTCTTTTCGATTTCACTGGCAATAATCTCCTCGAGTTTCTTGCCACCACTTAGTTTTGTTTCGTCCTCGGGGATGAATTTGGTGGTTGCCCGCCGTGATTCGATGCCTTTTTCGATTTCCGCTTTTCGACTTTTCAACCGTTCAATGCTCACTGCAGAGGTTTCATTGGTTCGTCGGAATAGTTTTTGCTTGACGGTCGCGAATCGCTCGGTGAACCAATCGGAGGTTACAAAAAATGAAAGGTAAAAGGCGGCGTAAACCGTTAACAAGGCTATGACTGCCGCGATAGTCCACCAATCGACGATGGGCATTTCAACCTTGAATCCACTTTCAATGATTGTCGGCACCGCAAGTGCGATCAGTCCTATTACTGAAAAGACCGCGACGAAGCAACTGGTGATTGCCCACGGCGACGCCGAAACGCGGCGAACGAACACATCAGAAAAGAAGGCCGTTCCACAGATAACTAACAGCCAAGGCCAGACGTCCTCGATGCCGACTGCGGCGGAGAGTGTGGGCCGAAATGTATTGGTGGTGATGGAGTCGCCCAAGGCAGTTCTACCCTGTTTATTTAGCTCTCCCGAGTTGAACCATTCAGCCCGCGGTTCCAACAGTGTGTCGAGGGTGACTCCCGGTTTCCCCCCCCTGGGTTTCATCTGACTGAGAGTTTCCAGGAGCGGTAGATTCGTTTGCCGGTCAGAAAATTCCGTTGAGTATGGAACGTTAATTCCCGCATTGAGTCGCTCGTATCCATCGCCGGGAAAAATGGTATAGAGGAGGTTTCCAGTTCCCTCGACCGGGTGTTCCGCAACGTAGCGTCCGGGGCCAACCTGGTTGAACTCAAGGTTGATCGTTTCGGTCTCGGCGGCGTCTGGAGAGTTCTTGATGCCAGTGCCAGTAAGATTCAGGAAGTTAATTAATTCTTCATTTCCATCAAGAGCAGTAACTACGATTCTGGCTACGCCATCTTTTAATTCAGAGGCAACTGAAAAATTTGCGTCCTCAGTGATTGGCCGCATGGAGTGCCGTACCATTTGAACGAACAGCTTGTCGTAGACCTCCGTGTTGAACCATTGGGAGGTCCATTTCTTGCCGGCATCACTTGTAAATGCGACGGTTCGACCGTTACCGTATCGCCACGCAGCGAGCAGTGTTGAATTTTCGCCACCATCATTTTTTGGATCGTTGGAAAGGGCGAGTTGTTCGACGAGGTTGCTTTTCTTCCTTGTGGTCATCACATAGCCGAGGAATGGTGGAAGCTCGTTAAGATTGATCCCGCGGATGATTTCGTGGTCACCCGCTCCGGATACACCTACCACTCGCATTCCAGATTGGGATTCTTTTATGACCGGCTTAGAAACCCGTCTAGCTTCCCGTTGATAGATTTTTGGAAGTGCTTTAGGGTTTTTGACAACATAATACTTGCCACCTGTTTTGTTGGCGATCTTCTGAAGAGGACTGCTGCCGGCAGGGCCATGGGTTCCAACGGCAACGGTCGTGATTTTGATATTAGCGTCGATAAACTGTTGAAGGAGGGCAGCAGTGGGTGGGGTTGGGTCACCATCGCTAATGATAATCACATGCTTCATCGATGCTTTTACTTTTACGAGCCCGTTGAGCATCACTTTCATCGGAGCATTGAAATCAGGCATGTCACCCGGTCTCATCTTATTGATTAACGCGAGCATCTTGTTGCGGTTGCCAAAAATTCGATCGACGCCCGTCGGCATTTTCCAAAGCCATCTCGGAGTTCCGCCAAAATCTCTCCAGTCAATCACACCGCAGTAATCCATTGGCCCGAGGACTTTGATAGCCTCTTCGCCAATTCTGACCTGCCAGTAATTACCGTCGGCCATCTCGGAAGCGTGCATCATCAGCGCCAATGCCCCAACCGCAGAAACTTTGTCATTCTTGATTTGAAAGTCTACCGGCATCGCTTCTTCGAGCGGCGTATTTGACCAACCGCCGGCACCGAATGAGCGATCACCGCCGAGCATTACAATACCGCATCCCATGTGTTCGCAGTTATCTACTAACATTTGGATTTGTGCGTCGCTGAACGATTCGATTGCTTGATTAGGATTTTCAGCACTCGCCGCTCGGGGTAAGTTTGCGAGGATAACCGAATCGTACTGGAGTAACTCTGCCGGTGTGGTGAATAAATTATTCGATTGAATTACGTCGACTTCGATTGAATTAAGCTGCAGTCGTTCAACCAGATGTAAGAATTCACCGGGATAAAATGCATCTTCGATCAATAACACTTTTCCTTTTCCGCGTACCTGAGTGAACGCCGAGGCAGAATTGTTTTGGGAGATGGCATCATTCTGTCCCTGGTTGGGTATAAATACAGCTTCGGTCGTGTAGACCGCTGAACGGTCAAGTTGGGACGTGAAGCCAACGATGGTCTTACCCGGCTCAAGTGTAATGTCCTGTTCGTCTACCAGTTCTTCATTTTGAGCAGTTTTTCTCGTTAGGCGTAATTTTCCGGAAACAGTTTCGCCATCGGGCGCTTCATTATTAATTACCACTCGGGTATCGAACTTTTGTCCCTTCCGTACATCCATTGGAATGACAACTTTTTCAACGGAAACCTCAGCCCCTGGAATCAATTCGACTGGAACGACGTCGATCCCAATCCCATCATCGGCCATATTCTGCGCTACCTCGATCGCGTCGCCGTTGTTCTGATTTCCGTCAGAAATGATAACGACACGCCGGGCTGTGTCCTCAGGAAAAGAAGCTTTCGCAAGTTTTAACGCCGAGGCTAAATTAGTGGCGCCGGTTTCGAGACCAACATTTGATTCAATTTTGCCAATTGATGGAATTTCTCCGTCGTGAGGAGCTGATTCGATTTTCGCATTACCACCAAAAATGATAACGCCTGCCTTGTCCTTTTTCTTGTCTCGACGATGTTGCTTGACTGACTCATAAGCGAAGTCGAGCATCAGCTTTCGTTTAGCGGCGGAAATACTCTCGCTTTGGTCTAGCAAGTAGAGGACAGTGAGGCGGTCAGTTGAACGTTGCCATTTCGCATCAGAGATTGCGAAAACGAGAAGACAAACAACGATTGAGCGAAACGCCAATGCGAGAAGACAACGCCCCCGCCCAAGGCCAGCTAAACTGTTGTAGCTGAAAGCCCACATCACCGGGATGATGATTAGCAGCAATAAAAACCAAGGTCGGTCAAAACTGATTTCGAATCCAAGAGGCATTTGTTATTTCATCGTGAGTAGATTTAAAATTGAGTTCCAGAATTCTGTCTGCGGTAGTAAATTGATTAGACTGAGTGATTAAATGCCCAATGGCCTCCGCCATAGAATACCAAACGTTGGGATGTCGTGTTTTTCGCAAAAGTTAAATCCTTTTGGAGCGTACACATCAATCGCTGGGCGAGTTTCGAAAGAACGTAAGATAACTAACAACTTTTCGATCTTTCTTCCCTGGCCACATCGTGGTTGATTGGGGGATTAAATCCGTATTACGGCCTGTGTGCAGTATAACAATTTTTGATTTAGGCGACGAGGTTCAAGAAGGCGCCGCAGTTCTGCCAGTTAACATATTTTCTAAACGCAATTGAGATTCGCTACTCAAACTTGATTGAACTGCTGCCATTGAAGTGGTTAGGTAGCAGACCGGCCGGCGGAGAGATACCATTTTTAACGGTATTTCTCACTTTATTAGTCGTGCACGCGATTTGTATTGAGCTAGTATGGCGTCCAGTTGGAACGATACTTCGCCCCAACTCGACAGTTGATGCAGCACTCGTTGATTCCTGACCTATCTTGGTAGGAACGAACCATATTCGTTGCTGAACCCTTATGGTCGTATTAGTTGGTGCTGTTGGCATTCCGTAAAAATTCGTTCACATCTTGAGCGAGTTCGCAAGTGAGATTGCCGCTGGCATTCAAGAAATGCACATGTCGAATACAATTAGATAGCGTTGCTTAAAACGTGCGACCAGCTTTTTGCTGACCCTTAAATTTTACTATTACCTACAAACTACAGATCCAGTCATCAGGAGTAACTTCATGGAACGCTTCCGCTTATGGAGCCTTGCGCTGTGCGCTCTCTTTATCGCAAACGTTGCGGTTAGTGCGAATGCAACAGTTCAGGTTCCGACCACTCAGCCCACGCCCGTAATTAAGCCGCCGGCGAAACCGGAATTTCCCCCACTCGAAAAAATTACTGAGGGGTATACCGAAATTAAGGTGCAGGACGGGACGACCCCGTTTTTTAAGCTTTGGAAAAATTCCAAGAATGGAAATATGCTTGCTCAGCTACCCAAAGATTTTGCCAGCTCTAAAACTCGGCACTTTATTGCGCCAACCGTCGCGGGCGGTGAAGTATTCGCTGGTTTGCAGTCTGATGCGTTTTACGTTTATTGGAAGCAATATGGTAAGAAGATTGCCTTAATTCAGGAAAATCTTTCGATTAAAGGATCGGACGAAGAGTCTAAATCTTCGGTTGATCGCTTGTTTACCGATAAGGTGCTTCTTAGTCTTCCAATTTTGACAATGGCGAAAGGTGGCGGACCGGTCATCGATCTCGACGCGCTTCTCGTTGGCAACGCCCGGGTGTTTTTTGGTTCCGGGATTTCCCCGCAGTCATCTCTTTTGACGATTAAAAAAGCAAAGTCGTTTCCAGGCAATATTGAGGTAGCGTTCGAAGTTCCAATGTCTAACGGCAACTTGAAAACTCTTCATTATTCGATCAGTAAAATTCAGGGAACGCCAACCTTCAAGCCGAGAATGGCTGACCAACGAATTGGTTATTTCACTACCTCCTACAGCGATTACGGCAAGTACGAGGGAGATGACACCGACGTGCGTTACGTCAATCGTTGGCATCTTGAGAAACGAGATCCGAAGTTAAAGCTTAGCCCTCCGAAGCAGCCGATCGTATTTTACATCGAGCACACAACGCCAGTTCGTTACCGTCGCTGGGTTCGCAAAGGGATTTTAAATTGGAATAAAGCATTCGAGCAAATTGGAATTATAGATGCCATTGAAGTTCGGCAGCAGGACAAAACTACGAAACAGCACATAGATCTTGACCCAGAAGACGTCCGTTACAACTTCGTTCGCTGGCTCAACAACAACGTCAGCACAGCCATCGGGCCAAGCCGAGCGAATCCGCTAACCGGTGAGATTCTTGATGCTGATATCGTTTTGACCGACGGCTGGATTCGTGTGTTTGAGGATCAGTTTTCTGAATTGATGCCAAAAATCGTAATGGACGGAATGACACCCGAAACTCTGGCTTGGTTCGAAAAGCATCCTGAATGGGATCCGCGAATCCGTATGGCGGATCCCTCCGAGCGTGATTTCATTCGTCAACAGTTGGCGCACCAGGCTAAGTTGGCACCTCTGTCGGGAACTCAGTGGGAACTGAAGACACGGCTGATGGGCGACGAGCCGATGGATGGTATTGCTGGACGTCAAAGCCAAGTCAATGGCGCGTGCATGGCAGCTGAAGGCCGTGGTTTTGATGTCGGTCTGATGCGTATGACGATGGCTATGATGCGAGCTAGACTCGATGAAGAAAAGGACGAGAAGAAAAAAGATGGTGAAGAGGAAGCAAAAGAAGAAGCTGAAGAGGACAAAGAGCAAATGCTTGACGGCATGCCCGAGTCTTTTATCGGTCCCCTGCTTGCCGACCTTGTTTCGCACGAAGTTGGGCACACGTTAGGTTTGCGTCACAATTTCAAAGCATCCAGTGTTTATGAACTGGAGCAAATGAATAGTGAAGATTTCAAAGGGAAAAAGCCGCTTGCTGGAAGCGTAATGGATTACCTGCCGACCAACTTCCGAGTTGAAAATGGTTCGGTTCAGGGAGACTATGCGATGATTGGCGTCGGTCCCTACGATATGTGGGCAATTGAGTACGGTTACACACTCGACGACAAGAAGCTGAAGAAGATTCTTTCCAGAGTGGCGGAACCGGAACTTGCGTTTTGCACGGACGAAGATACTTATGGTCCAGACCCACTTGCACGTCGCTATGATTTTGCGAAAGATCCTTTGAAGTTTGCTGAGGATCAGGTCGCATTGGCAAAAATGCATCGAGAGAAAATTCTTGAGAATTTTGTCAAAGATGGAGACGCTTGGGCCAAGGCGCGAAAAGGTTACTTGATGACTCTTGGTTTGCAAACAAAAGCTAATTCGATGATGTCTAACTGGCTCGGTGGAACTTATGTGAACCGGGACAAAAAAGGCGATCCCAATGGTCGTAAACCAATTGTTGTGGTGGAAGTTGAGCGACAACGAGCGGCTTTAGATTTTGTCATTTCAAACACATTCTTTGATGAGTGTTATGGATTGACGCCTGAGTTACTGGCCCACATGACAACTGACTATTTTGGTGGATTCCTTTCACGTATGACCAACGAGCCAGCTTGGCCTGTTCACGATCGTGTGATGGGTGTTCAAGCTGCTGTGTTGTCGCAGTTGATGAACCCAACGACCTTGCGGCGGGTTTACGACAATGAATTTCGGGTTCCTTCTGATCAAGATGCGGTCACACTCAATGAAATCCTGAATAAGGTTTCAGTGGCTATCTGGTCGGAAATCAATGAAGCTCCGAAAGGAAAGTTCACTGAGCGGAATCCTGCGATTTCGAGCCTTCGCAGAAACCTTCAAACTGAGCACATGCAACGCCTGATGGACCTTGGTGCTGAGAAGCGTGGTGGCAGTGCCGCGATGAAGCCAATTGCTAATCTCGCTTCACTACAGTTAACTGAGCTAAATGAGAAGCTGCAGAAAGCTCTCAAAAGCGATAATTATGATGCGTACACCAAAGCCCATCTCGTTGACGCCCAGACACGGGTGCAAAAATGGTTGGACGCGCAGTACTTCATCAGTGCTAAGTAGGTAATTGTTTAATTGTTGAACAATTCAAAACTTCAAGCCGGCCACGTGATCAGACACGTGGCCGGTTTTTTATTGAACACTACCTTGTGAGATATTCGGGCATTAAAAAAGGGAGCCCAAGTGAGCCCCCTTTTTCTTTAATCATGTGCTGGCTGAGGCTCCGTCGGATGCCCCGCCATTCGTGATTAATAGTTGAAATTAAAGCCGAACGCAATTGCGTGGAAGAATGGCGTGTTGCCGGTCTCAATTCCAGTAGCTCCCGTTGTGATTAGCTGTGCTGGAGCCAAGGCAATTCCGTCGATCCAAGTTGCTTCGTAACCAACGTAAGATGAAACGCAGTTGGGAACGATGTCTACGTAGAGTCGACCGCCAACTTCGCCCAGGAACGATCCAGTTGATTTGGTTTGGCTCGTTTGTGTTTCTACTGTGGAAACTGTATCCGATACAGAAGTTGTAACTTCTGTTGGATTCATGTAACCGCCGGCTCGGATAAAGCTATTTACATAGAAGTAACGGTTCATCGGGATGTTCAACTCAAGGCCAGTTTGAAGTCCAATCAAAGCATTGGTTGCTTCCGTGGTTTGTGTTTGAGTGAAATCGACTGTGGTTCCGTCACCGGGATCAACAGTAATCGATCCGCCAAGTTTTACGCGATCGCGTGTGGAAACAAAGCGAGGACCGAACATCACAGTAACGCCGGGTGAGATGTTTCGCCGTTTCATGACTTCGATACTGAAATAATCAGACTCGTAATCATAATTTACTGTCGTCGGAGATAAATCAGGTGACGGGAAAAATGGTGACTGAAAATTGTCACCTTCAAATTCATAGGCCTCATCCCAGCTGGCGAGAATGGAACGAATTTCCAACTCTTTACCGAGAGGCGTGACGAATGCGAATTTAACCTCCGCACCGACGGTGTTACCCAAATCAGATGCTTGTGTTGAATCGAATAGAGGTGCGAGCGTTATCTCGTCGGTGATCAATGGCAGTGCCAAATCATCTCCCGGGCGATCATAGGCCTTGGCACCAAACTCTACTGTCCAACGCGAGTCTTTCGCCACACTCATGGGCGATTGTGCGTTCGCCTGAAGTACAAAAGTGGCGTTCGCTAAAAAAACGACGAGCGATGCAAAAAACGTTAACTTCCTCACGGGAGCCTCCAAACCTATTCCGGCGCAGTTACGGTGTCTGCAAAATTGGATCGGCCTGAACCTAAGGAATAATAAGTACTATTATCACTGCCCGAAAGAACAGCTTGTCTTTTCAGGATTGCCTATAGTCTCCATCTTTTGGGGTGGCGGCTTGTTGAGAAATCGAGTGCTGTCGGTTTAGCGATTGCTGGGGCGAAGTTTAAATAGTGATCGCTTGGTTGTTGCCTCTTGGGAGGCGGCAGATCTTGATGATTCTTGCGACTGGCCGTCCGATTTGTAGATCGAATAGTCGAAGGGTGGAATTTCCTTTTCGAGTTTCATCGCCTTAGCCTGAATCCGAATCACTTTTTCGAAATAGATGAAGGGGTAGTTTGTATTCGGGCGTTTGGTTCGCCCCCATTGATAGCTGGTGCTAACCAATCGAGAGGGTATTTTTCCCAGTTTTACTTGCATTACGATCTGATTTACAAACTTTTTCTCTTCGTCAGCGCGGGTTTTCAGCAGAGCATTGAGTTGTCTTTCGTACTCGATGAACTGGGCATCAGTAAATGATTCTGGTAGGAAGTCGTCGCCAGTCCCAATCGTTGGCGATAGGAGTAAGAGTGCGAAATAGGTGATTAACAGCAGGCTATACCTGGCGATATTTGTCATTATTTTCTCGTCGCGAAGATTCGTCACACATTTGAAACGTTGCCGTAAATAGGCTTTTTAGGTCCATTATAACAGATCAATTTGATCCTCCTGGGCGATATCTTCGCTAGCGAGGTGTAACCTGCGGCACTACTAAATCTGATGATGAAGTCAGTTTTATTGAAGTTCGGCCATCTTTGTTCGGGCGGTTTCTTGAAAATGGGGCTCTCGATAGGCAAAACATTAAGCGAGTTATTTCAAAATTGGAGTGATGGTCCGTGTTTTTTAAAATTTCTTTCGATATACTCTTTGCTAGCGTTTTTTTGAAATCGATTTTGATCCCGTTTACCGAGATGGGTGCTCTAAGTTAGAGAGCGATGCAGCATGGCTACCCTTTCCTTTTCATGCCCCCAATGCGGGAAACTTCATGAGCGCGTAAAAAGCGGCATGGTTGGTTTCAAAGTGAAATGTAAATGTGGGTTTATATTTCGTTTGGGATCTAAAGAGGACAAAAACGAAGAATTTGGCGAGATCATTCGGAAGAAGAAGGAGATGAAGCGGAAAGCTGTAGATGCTGCCCAGTTGAATCGCTCCCAAAGAGAGCAGGCGGCGTTTGATCTTCTGCCGAAATTTGATCCCTTCGATCCAAATCGAGAAGACGCTCCTTCGCCTTCCAACGAAATTCAGTCGCCAATTCCCGACGTCGCCAATTCAGCGACCGACGAAAGTGCAGAGTTAGACGCGTTCCCTTTGCCGCCACCGATACCTGATGATGGCTCGTCTCTGATTGAACCCGAGCAGGCAATGATTGGTGGTTCGCGTTCGGTAACTCCAGGTGCCGCGGTCGGTTTAACTGAGTTTAGTCGTACTGAGGCAGAGAAATCCCAAGCCGTTTCTGGGCAAATTCCAGAAGAGTTGCTTGATAGCATTGATCCAGATTTGCCAGAAGAATCGATTCCGCTACCGAGTAACGGTGTGATTCGCAAAC
>CALKNI010000155.1 GCA_938091115.1 uncultured Pirellulaceae bacterium
GGGACCCATGGATTTGCTTTGCGAGTAATCGAATTATTGCGATCGATGTATTTTAGGTATTTGCTGAATGAACTCGGTAAATTCCTGTAGCATGAAATTTAAATTGGCTTTCATTCCGTTCTTCCATACAATGATGAATTGGTTTTTCTGTAAAACAAATAACACGTTTGATTGATTATGAATCTGAAATTTGCCTTGATTTTTGTTTTGTCCGAATTGGTTTGTTGGGGGGTGGGAGCTGTACGCTTGGTTGCCGATGATCGGCTCCCCAACAAGGAAAAACAGGTTAACATCTTGGTGCTCATGACTGACGATTTGAGTCGTCATTGCGTGACTGCCACGGGGGGACAACAGTCGCGGACGCCTAACATTGATGCTTTGGCAAAACGCGGCACTGTCATGAACAATACGGTTCACCAGGGTGGTTTCAGCGGCGCGATTTGTACTTGTAGTCGAGCGATGCTGTTAACAGGACGGGCATTGTGGTCGGTTACCCCTAACGAACTGAGTTACAAGGGGCCAGCTCAACTCAGCACAGCTGACACTCTTCTTCCGGAGCAATTTCGAAACGAAGGCTGGGATACATTTGCGACCGGTAAATGGCATAACGGCAATGAAGCATTGTTGCGAGGTTTTGATCACGCGGAAGCGGTGACTGGTGGAATGCTGCCTTTTAATCTTCGGGATCGAGGAGGTGCGAGGGATAACGCGATTGAGATTGGGATGATGGATCCGAGCGGCGTTCGCATTAACCGTGACGGCAAGATTGAGAAGCACCAGTCAAAGGGATGGAGTACGGATGTTTTTTACGATGCGGCCGAGTCGTTTTTGGATAAGACCTGGGATCGAAAAAAGCCATTCATGATGTACATTTCCACCAATGCTCCGCATGACCCACGGCACGTTCCAGCTGAAATTCTAAATCGCTTTACTGATATTAAAGAGCCACCTAATTATTTGCCAGTTCATCCGTTTGATAACGGCGATATGAAAGTCAGGGATGAAATGGTTTACAAGCCACCGCACCTCCCCGAAACGGTTCGCCGAGAACGAGCAATTTATCTCGCTATGTGCGCCCAGATTGACGATCGCATTGGGCAGTTGATTGAGAAGTTGAAGGCCATGGGGGAATTAGACAACACGCTGATACTGTTCACTGCAGATCATGGGCTAGCCGTTGGTGAGCATGGACTGATGGGAAAACAAAATTTGTATGACGGATCGTGGCGCGTGCCAATGATTCTGGCCGGCCCTGGAATTCCAAGGGGAGAAAGCCGAGATGGACTCGCCTATCTTCATGGTCTCTATCCAACTCTTGCGTCGTTCGCAGGACTGGATGCTCCGAAGTATACTCGGCCTTTCGAGTTTGCGAGTGTGATACGCGGTGAGAGTAAAGGGTTGGAACGAGTGTTTGGGGCGTATATGCCCAATGTCAAGGTTCCGAAAGGGGTGCGAACTGTGCGGGAGGGTGAGTGGAAATTATTGTATTACACGCATAGCGGACGCAAACAGCTGTTTAATCTAAACAAAGATCCATGGGAAACCAACGACTTGATCGGCGCCCCAGAATATGCTGGGAAGATTGATGAGTTGTTTGGGGCGCTCCAAGAATGGATGTCGAACAGCGGCGATCCACTCGGCAACTGAGCAGCGAAATAATGCTAAACAGCAGCTAAAACAGGTTTTGCTGAATGGGCTCATTCGAGTGAGCGATGCATTCTTCGGAGTCGTTGCCCGGGCGATTTACCAGTGTAGAAACTGGGTAAGCCTGCAGTGTGTCGGTTTGAAGCGGAGACAGTATCGGCTGAACCGATTCTGAAAGTTGGTTTGAAGTATCAAGCCAACTTTCAAATTGAACTGGCTCGAGGAATACCGGCATGCGGTTATGGATTGGAGCCATGAATTTGTTCGCCGAGGTGGTTAGAACCGTGCAGGTCTCTAAGGGAGCTTGGGTTGGCTGGTTTTCATTTTGCCATGATTCCCATAATCCAGCCAGACAAAATGGTTGCTGGTCTTTCCTGCAAATATAAAATGGCTGCTTTGTGGCTCCAGTTTTTTTCCACTCATAAAAACCATCTGCAATTATTAAACACCTCCGATGTTGAAATGCATTTCGAAACGAAGGTTTCATTGCAGCTGTTTCCGATCTAGCGTTTATTAAGCCCATTCCGACCTTGGTAGCTTTTGTCCAGCATGGGATTAAGCCCCAACGAAGATCCACGGCTTCCAGTTGCGATGATTTCTCTTGACGAACACAAAGGACGGGCTGTGTCGGACAGATATTGAAACGAAATGCCCTTTGCGAGAACTGAAGCCCACTAAAGAGGGCCGTTAGGGCTGAAGTTGGGGTTCTAAGTGTTAGTCGTCCGCACATGTTAGTTTAGTATTTTATATCCTGCACGGGAGAGTGATAAACGTGCTGCAACAAGGTTGGTATTCGCAATCAAGAAATAGTCTGTATTGTAAGTGGAAACTGATAGAATAGGGATCTCGGATTCTGCAAGTATTTTGCTTATTGCAGCAATCACACCAATCACGTCAAATTCGAGTTTTCCCGTAACTCGAAAGCAGGCAAAATCATGCTCTGCTTTGACTGTGTCGGGTACCATATCGGTTGCAGTAATGATTGTTAGTTCGTCGTCGGTGCGAATGACCGCCATGTACGAATTGGCCCAAGAGGGGACGCTCGCTTGGGCATCCAGCTGACAAACAGAATAGGTGGTCTCAAGAAACTGTAATTGCATTGCGTTTCATTTGTTTTTAGATATTGAAAGTTGGCAATCGCCATGAATGACGATTTTCTGCCCTCAGCACAGATCGATGCACTCAAGCACCGGGCTGATGTTCTGCGAAAGCTGCGTCGTTTTTTTGATGATCGAGATTTCTTTGAAGTCGAAACTCCATTGTTGTCTCATGATATCGTGATAGACCGCCATCTTCATCCTGTTGGAATTCCAAAAAATCAGATTACAGGAGTTGATTCTAATTCAAACGAGCTTCTGTGGCTGCAGACCTCTCCTGAGTTCGGAATGAAGCGTTTGGTTGCTAGTGGAGCAGCTGCGATTTACCAGATTGGCAAAGCGTTTCGGCGAAGCGAGACGGGTGAAATGCATAATCCTGAATTCACGATGCTCGAATGGTATCGCGTCGGTGACAATCTCAAAACAGGAATGGATTTGTTAGCTGAATTAATCGAGGAGATCCTAAAGCAACCGAAAACGAAACGCGTTTCCTATCGTCAGATCTTTTTGCAGCACGTTGGAGTTGATCCGTTTTCTTGCGCCGTTAGCGATCTTAAGTCAGTTGCAACCGAGCATGGAATTACGATAGAAATGGCCTGTGAGGCGTCAGCCCGCGATGAGTGGTTGAACTTAATTTTGTCTCGCTTGATAGAGCCTAAGCTTGGTTTTGACGGCGGGGTGATCATCTATGATTGGCCCGCGAGCCAAGCTGCACTGGCTGTGATTCGCCAGGAAGAAATCCCCGTTGCCGAGCGTTTTGAGATTTATGTTAAAGGTGTTGAGCTGGCCAATGGCTATCACGAATTGTTGGATGCTGATGAATTGGCTCGAAGAAATTCGGTTGTCAATCAGGAGAGATTGAAAGATGGACAGCCTTTGCTGCCAGAGGAGAGTCGCTTGTTGCACGCGATGCGAGCGGGCTTGCCAGCCTGTGCCGGGGTGGCAGTCGGGGTCGATCGGCTAATTCTACTCGCCCTCGGAATGAAGAGAATCAATGAGGTGATTGCGTTCCCGATAGACCGCGCCTAGCAGTAATCATCAAGCTTGCGGGTTGCGCTGTGGGCAAAAAAAGGCACAAAAAAAGCCGAGCTCTTCAGCCCGGCTTTTCATCTTTTCCTCGTAGCGAGATTTACTCGTTAGATGCTTCGCTACCTGTTTGGTAACGGGCTTTCGACTCATATTTTCTCTGCTCTTTAAGCCACTTGGCTCGTGCTTCAGCACGTTGTGCAGAAGCGACGGTAACGCGTTGAGCGATCACCAAGTGTTGCGGGTGGAAGTATCGTTCGTAAGACCCATCCATCCGCTCGATGCGGTTTTTAACAAGAAGTTCATGCCAGCTAAGTCCGTTCGCAACGTTCCAAGCAGCGGCTTGAGCTACTGGTTGTGCGATTTCGTCGTTGGCAAGCATCCGGCACATCTCGAAAATCTTTGGATCAGAATTCAGGTCGGTGAGGGGTTGAATTCGGTATTCGATTCGTGAGCGTGGATCTTTTTTTCCTTCTTCCAGGCAGAATGTTTTGAGAGATGTTTTGCCAACGCGTCCTGGAGGAATGTTAAAGAATCCTCCACCACCGCCCATGCCGCCGCCGCCCATGCCGCCGCCGCCCATGCCGCCGCCGCCGAAACCGCCGCCGCCCATGCCACCACCGAATCCACCGCCAACGCCTTGGTTTCCACCCATGCCGCCGCCCATGCCGCCGCCGCCCATGCCGCCGCCGCCGAATCCGCCGCCGCCCATGCCACCGCCCATGCCAGGAGCTCCAGCACCACCTTGACGCATGACAGGAACACAAGAGAAGGCAGCTGGCATTCTGATTGCCAACGGTTTGTCGGTTTTGTTTTCGACGATTAGGTTAGCATCAGCAGCGTCTTTGTTGCGAATGATCACTTCAATCTCGCCGTGGTCCATCGCCTGAAACAAATCAACCGTTGAAAAACCCTCAACCGGTGATTGAGTTTTGGCGATTGTGTTCAGTCGTTTTTTGGTGACTAGCTTTTGCCGTGGCGATTCTTCCTTAGCAGGCTCATCAGTCTGATCCTGAGCGAAAGAAGAACTTGCAAGCGAGATTGCTGCAACGAAGGCTATCGAAAATTTGATCCAGTTATTCATCATTGTTCTCATTAAAGAACTCCTCGTTATTTAGAACCGAAGCTTGCCCGCATCGGTCAGTACTACCAATAAGGTAAATCGGTTGCGTGGATGCTAACAGCTCTGTTCCGCCGACCGACTGTTCAAGGATAGTCGCAGATTTAGTAAAATCCAAGTAATTTCCCAGTTTTTAAACGGTTTCCGATCAGAAAAAGCCTGCCTGCAAACGGTTATTTGCATGGTTCCGGGCTCAAATCGTTCCGTTTCGTTGGTATCACTTATTCTTTTGAGGTATCGGTCAATTAAGAAGCTGGCAGCAGTTTGGTCAGCCGGTGTCCAATTGGAGAGGTTGGTCGGGGTCGTGCCGATGGTTCGGTTCAATCGGTCGCAGAGGGTGGCAACGAACAAACTGAAAATACTGCCCCGATAACCGACACGACCGAATTAAGTTAGCATTTTCGCGGGCGAGCCTGCGTCCAGTTGAGCCTTTTTCTGTTGCTATCCTTCTTTCAAAGTCTCTTGGCAGCCATCGGTTTGAGTGGCAGTGGGAATTGCTGTGTGATGGAGACAAAAAACGCGTTCCGCAGCAGATTGCTGCGGAACGCGTTTGAGTCAGCTGAAGCTACCGGGAGCATCAGATCAGAGTTGCGATCACCAAAGCAACCACACTCATCAATTTGAGTAAAATGTTGAGCGATGGCCCCGATGTATCCTTAAACGGATCGCCGACAGTATCTCCCACGACAGATGCCTTGTGAGCTTCACTCCCTTTTACAAGTTGGAGGCCGTCAAACTCGAAACCTTCTTCGATCATCTTCTTGGCATTGTCCCAAGCACCCCCTGCGTTCGATTGGAATAGGGCCATGAGCACACCGCTAACGGTGACACCTGCAAGAAGTCCGCCTAGCATCATCGCATTGGTATTGTCACCCTCACCGAAGTAAATCAGGGGCAAGAACCCAAAGCCGACAGGGACGAGAACGGCGATTAATCCAGGGAGGATCATTTCCCGAATGGATGCTTTTGTTGAGATTGCAACGCACTTTCCGTACTCCGCTTTTCCATCGGCCGCATCAAACGTAGCCTGGTCTTCTGTTGACCAGTCTGCGTATTTTTTGCCTTCATTGCTGTTCATGACTTTAAGAGCAGCACCAAGCTCTGGAATATCACGGAACTGACGACGCACTTCCTCGATCATGGCATTGGCTGCTCGCCCCACAGCGTTCATCGACATTGCCGAAAACAGGAAGGGAAGCATTGCGCCAATGAACAGTGAAGCCATTACAAAGGGATTGGTAATATCGATACCTATAAGAGGTGTATCAGTGTGCGTTAGGTTGTAGGAAGTCATAAAGGCGGCGAACAAGGCCAGCGCTGTCAAAGCAGCTGATCCAATTGCAAATCCTTTGCCAATCGCAGCAGTGGTGTTTCCAACGGCGTCGAGTTTGTCCGTTCGTTCTCGAACTTCCTCTGGTAATTCTGCCATCTGGGCGATCCCACCCGCATTGTCCGAAATTGGGCCATAGGCATCGACGGCAAGTTGAATTCCGGTATTGGATAGCATTCCAACTGCCGCGATCGCGATTCCGTAGAGGCCTGCAAACTGGAATGCGAAGATAATCGCAAAGGCGATAATGATAATCGGAATTGCGGTCGACATCATTCCGACACCAAGTCCAGCGATGATGTTGGTTGCGGACCCTGTGACCGATTGCTTAACAATAGATTTGACAGGGCCAGTTCCAGTGCCGGTGTAATACTCGGTGATTTTTCCAATCGCTAAACCAGCGGAAAGACCAATCAAAATCGCAGCGAAAACTCCAAAGCTTGAGTATTCGGTTGTTATCCCGTTAGAAACCACTTCCCACTGTGCAGGAAGCATCCACTGGATAACGAGGTAGGTAAGAACGAGCAATATTCCAGCTGAGCCGAACTCACCTAAATTCAGTGCGTGATGCGGGTTGCCCCCCTCTTTTACTTTCACGAAAAATGTGCCCACGATGGAAGTGACAATTCCTACTCCGGCGAGTACCAGAGGTAAGAGGACGGCTGATAATCCTAGAAAGTCATCGCCTTGATTACCGGAAAATTCCGGTAAGCTGAAAAATGCAGCTCCTAAGACCATGGTACCGATGATCGAGCCCACGTAAGATTCAAAAAGATCCGCGCCCATTCCGGCCACGTCGCCTACATTGTCACCCACGTTATCGGCAATCGTTGCTGGGTTGAGTGGGTGGTCTTCGGGAATTCCCGCTTCGACCTTGCCGACGAGGTCAGCTCCCACGTCAGCTGCCTTGGTGTAGATTCCGCCGCCCACGCGAGCGAACAGAGCGATCGAAGACGCACCAAAAGAGAATCCGGTGAGGACAGTAATGACGCGCGTCAGATTTTCGGTCGTCTCAATACCAAAAAGTTGGCTGTAGATGAGAAACAGAACACTTAGTCCAAGAACTCCCAGGCCAACCACGCCCATGCCCATTACGCTTCCGCCTGCGAAGGCGACTTCGAGAGCTTTGCCAAGACTTCCGCGAGCAGCTTGGGTTGTCCGGACGTTGGCTTTCGTTGCGACTCGCATGCCAATAAATCCGGCCAGCGCCGAACAGAAAGCACCTAAAACAAATGACAGCGAGATTAAAGGAGAGGACAAGTCTCCTTGTTGACTTCCTGCAAAACCAAGCAGTGCTGCGACAGCGAGCACGAAGACAAACAAAATACTGTATTCAGCCTTCAAGAAGGACATCGCACCATCGGTGATGTTGTCGGCAATCCGGGCCATTCGCTCGGTCCCCACGTCCTGGGCGCTAACCCATCGAGATTTCCATAGCGTGAACAAAAGTCCCAAAACTCCCAAAGCGGGCACGATATAAGTGATGAGTTGGAATTTACTACGACTCTTCACGCCATTTGGCGTTTGGGATTCACTGACGCTCGAAGAACCGATGTCAGCCGCGGGGGATACTGAACTTGAAGTACCAGTGGGTTCCGTCGAATCGGCCGAGTCGATGAAAATCACGCTCGAAACCGAAAAAATCAAGAAAATAAGCACAGGAATGGTACTCCAGCGGAGTATTTTTGACATTCTAAATCGCCTTTATGGTGTTGTTAGGGGGGAATTATTTGGGCTTAACACGTTGAGCCCTATTAAACTTGGAAGACGTGATCTCGAAAAGTCCTCTAACGAAAATAAAAGACAAGAAGTTTCGATAAACTTGGACTAATCATTACGACTAGAATTTCTGAAATTGCCCCCATCCTTCGCCAAAGATCGAATCCGCCTAGATTACTGCATCGCGATGCGATTTTTAACGTCCAAGTTTGGCAAAATTTGCCCGCCTCAAAACTTTGAATTTGTGAATGTAGGGAAGACTGCTTGTGAATTCTGCCGTGTGGATACGTGACTTCTGACACCGAGGTTTGCTGAGGATAGTAAAAAGGTTTGAAAAGTGGTCGACGGGACGTTCTTAGGCTCGTTTACTTGTTCACCCGCAGAGCAAAATCCCCTAGAATTCACGGAACTAAGTTCATGAAACTGCGGACTGTTTTTGTGGTCTGTCACACGGCTATTTTTACCTGGGGCTTTTATGTTCCCCAATTTGTTACGGGAGCCTGCAATGCGAGCTAATATTTGGATCTCTGTCCCACGCGTCTTATTTGTTCTGATCGTCCTGCCCGCCGTTTCAGTGTTGCTGTTGAGTGGCACAAGTGCTGCTCAGGAGACGGATGGAAGTGCTGAACTTGAGCAGGCTTTTCAACAGAAAATTGACGCCACGTCTTCGCGTGACTTGGATAAAGTCGTCAAGCTCTGTGAAGCCGCAATCAAAAAAGGGTTGGACGAAGGCAATCTTGCGCAGGCACAGCAACTTGCATCGTCTGTTCTTTTTCAGCAGGCCGAACAGTTGGGGCAGAAAATATTTGCAACTGGTGCTCAGGATCCTCGGTGGCGTGTTTACCGTTCTCAGGCGCTAAGTAAATTGCAGAAGGTTGTCAAATTTTCTCCAAAAATGGGCGATGCCTTTCTGTTGATTGCGAAACTCAACGCATTACCTGGGGGTGATAAAAAACAATCAAAAGTAGCGGTCGAGAAAGCTGTTGAATTAGCTGGGGACGATCGAGAAGCACTGTCGTCTGCCTTGTTTTATCGAGCGACGGTTGCCGAAGATGATGAATCTCAGTTGGCGGATTTAAATCAGGCGATCAAGATTAATCCAAAAAACATGGATGCTATTCGAGTCCGGGGACTGTATTACATTCGTAAGCAAGAGCCAGAGAGGGCATTGAAAGACTTGGCTAAATGGCTCGAATCAGATGAACCAAATGCAGATAATTACAATCAGGTCGCACAGCAGTTGATGATGACGGGAGAGAAGTTCGACGATGCGATGCAAAAAGAAGCGATCCAAATTCTCGATAAAGCTATCGAAATTGATTCCGACAATCCGGCAACGATGGTGATGCGAGCCCGCATTAATTTGATTGGAGAAAATCTAGAGGAAGCGGTAAAGGATACGAGTCGGGCAATTGAGCTCGATCCAAAAAACATTGAGGCATTGCTATTAAGAGGCTCAACGTTGTCCGAATTGGAAAAGTATTCCGATGCTCTGGCTGACATCAACAAAGCAATTAGCATATCGCCTACTTTTGGAGCATTTCAATTGCGAAGTATGATCTACTCGCAGCAGCAGGATTTCGAAAAAGCGATCGCAGACATTGCCCTGTTGCTTAATAGTGATCCTGAGAATGCGATGTTCCTGCGGCAGATAGCGATCCTTTTCAATGCCAATGACGAACCTTCCAAAGCGATAAAGATCTATGAAAGACTATTGAAAAAAGATCCCAAAGGTTCGTGGGAAAACAAAGGCACCGAAGAGAAAATTGGCATTATGCAGCGACGGGCAGCCTCGCTTCGAGGCCTCGGCGATGCTCACCTTTCTACAGGTGAGCACAGCAAGGCCGTGGAGAATTTCCAGGAGGCGTTGGAATTGGGTGTCCAAATTCAAGGTTTAGAAGTTGAAGAAGATGCCGAAAAGCCAAGTCGCCTGGATGATGGAGTTCTCAACAATTTGGCTTGGGTTTTGGCGACCTCTCCAAATGATGACGTCAGAGATGGCAAGCTCGCGATCAAATATGCAACGCAAGCTGCAGAGCTAACCGAATTTAAGGAAGCTCACATTCTCAGTACCCTCGCTTCAGGATATGCGGAGGTTGGAGATTTTGAGAATGCCATCAAGTACATCAAAGATGCTATTGAAATCAACAAGGTTGCGGGCGAACAAGCGGTCGACAAAACGAGGACCAACGCTCAGCGCGAGAGTTTAGGAAAAGAATTCGAAAGTTACAAACAGAAAAAGCCTTGGCGAGAGCTGCAAAACGTCGAGAAAGAAAAAGAAAA
>CALKNI010000156.1 GCA_938091115.1 uncultured Pirellulaceae bacterium
TTTTCATTATCGAGCTAATTTTTTACAGGATTGGACGATCTCGGAAGACCTTCCCCAGGGTGGAGAAGCGCTATGGCGATTGGATGCCGATGCGGCCGGTTCCGCAGTTACCGGTGACCTCTTAGCGCATTGCATTGACACAGCCATTTGGCTCAATGGTGGAATCAAAGATGTTTCGGCAATGACTGAAACGTTTATTAAAGAACGGGTCCATCAAGACACCGGAGAAGTCAAAAAGGTAACGATTGATGATGCCTGTGCCTTCTTGTGCCATTTTGATAATGGTTCACTGGGTTTGTTTGAATCGACGCGGTACGCACGGGGGCATAAGGCTCTGTACACGTTCGAAATTAATGGTGAACACGCTTCGATTAAATGGGATCTGCACGATCTGCATCGCCTTGAATACTTCGATCATCGGCTCGAAGGTCCAATGCGTGGCTGGCGATCAATTCACGTATCCGATGGCGAACACCCTTACATGGAGAACTGGTGGGTGCCGGGTTTGAACATTGGCTACGAGCATAGTTTTGTCCATCAAGTTGCAGATTTTATCAAAGGGCTTGAAACTGGGACTCCTGCCGGTCCGACCTTTCGGGATGCTCTCGAAACGCAAAAGATCTGCGATGCTGTTCTAAAAAGCGGTGCCTCGCGTAGTTGGCAAGATGTTTAGATGCCAACTTTTTGGAGATTCTAACTCTAAACCCTGTTGCGGGCGTTGGGGTGGACTACTTGGCGGCAGGTTGATTTTTTAGTTGGTTTGTCGCGATGAACTCGTTTGCCCATGCTTTGCCTTTTTTAGATGATCCCTATTTCGCAGTCGGCTGTTGTATCCCAGATTGGTTGTCGGCCTGTGACCGCAAGTGTCGTGCTCGCGAGCGCCGGGCATTGGCGTTTACCGAATCGAAGGATCCTTTAATTGCCAAGGTTGCCAGGGGAGTTGTTCAGCATCACCAAGATGATTTGTGGTTTCATCAAACTGCTGCATTCAACCAAATGGTGGTCGAATTTTCAGTTTCACTTCGTGACGTATTTAATGACAATCACTCATTGCGTCCAAGGTTTTTTGGGCATGTTGTGATTGAATTATTTCTCGATGCGCTGTTGGATGAAAAATTTCCCGGTGAGTTGGAGAGATTCTATAAGCAGCTTGAATCGATTGACGGAACTTGTGTTGAGAACGCTGTCAACTTATTCGCGAATCGACCTACCGATAAGTTAGAGGTGGGGATTGAGCGGTTCCGGCAAGCACGCTATCTGTTTGATTATCGCACTGATCGCGGGGTTGCCTTTCGGATCGGCGGTGTATTTAAACGGCTTAAGCTGGAGCCATTCGACGAGCGGATTTTGGATTGGATGCCCGCGGCGCGTCAGAGGGTGATTGAAAAAGCTCCTGCCCTTCTGGTTGGTTTGAGTCGCGTTTTCTAAAAAATGGGGTTGTTTTTTACGCGAATGAAACAAGGGATGACGGATGCCATTTTATATATGCGCTGCATTGACGATTTAACGACGCCTACCCTGCTGCGAGGGAATGCCGAGTCGGCAAGAAAATCGTTAAGTGCGTGTTCTTCCAGTCGCTTTTCAGGGCATTTTTTTTGGCGTATCCCGCTGTACTCTGCCACGGACTCTTTTTTTGATGACTCGGAAGCCTGCTGCGGCGCTTTGTCTCATTTCGTTATTTCTTCTCGATGGGAATGGGTTACACTAAATGAATTCCATCGCCGCATGTTAAGTCCCGAACGATTTGGTGAAAATGCATTCTGTTAATTTTAAAGTTCGAGCTGACTTTAGTCTGTTTTTTCTAATTTCTATTTTGTTCGCCCAGCTATTTTGTCCCCCGATGCTTATCGCGGTACAGGACGATGCCCGGGTTAATTTCAATCGTGATGTAAAACCGATACTCTCAGATCGTTGCTTTCTTTGTCATGGTCCCGATGCCGAAACCCGCGAGTCTGATCTTCGCTTAGACACTGAGTCAGGAATCGCAGGGGTGATTGTCGCGGGGCAGCCCGAAGCTAGCGATTTAATCGCGCGAATCCTCTCTGATGGTGATGATCACATGCCTCCGGTTGATTCGAATTTAGCTTTGAGTGCCGAGGAGGTGAAGACGCTTGAATTGTGGGTTGCCCAAGGAGGAAAATGGGAACAGCATTGGTCTTTCGTGCCACCTAAAAAGGTGCAAGTACCGAAAGTGAAAAGCGTCTGGGGTTCAAATTCGATCGACTCGTTTATTTTGAGCCGTCTTGAACAGAAAAAGCTTCAGCCATCCCCACCTGCCTCAAAGAATGTATTGTTGCGACGTGTGACTTTTGATTTGACAGGCCTACCGCCGACCATCGAGGAGCTGGATGCGTTTCAAGCAGATGGGTCTGAAGGTGCTTATGAGGTGGTCGTCGACCGTTTGTTGGGCTCGCCGCGTTACGGCGAACGAATGACTTCGGACTGGCTCGATGTTGCTCGCTATAGCGACACCTTTGGTTATCAAGTGGATCGCGATCGATTTGTATGGCCATGGCGAGACTGGGTGATTCGATCGTTCAACGAGAACATGTCTTATGACCAATTTCTTATCGAACAGGTTGCGGGTGATCTATTACCTGAAGCAACGGACGATCAAATTTTAGCTACGACGTTTAATCGTCTCCATTCTCAGAAAGTGGAAGGTGGTAGCGTTGAGGAAGAATTTCGCGTGGAGTATGTCGCTGATCGAACACATACATTTGCGACGGCGTTTCTTGGTTTAACGCTGGAGTGTGCTCGATGTCACGATCACAAATATGATCCGCTTTCACAAAAGGAGTATTATCAGCTTTTTTCTTATTTCAATAACATCGACGAATCGGGTCTTTATTCGTTTTTCACCAACTCAACGCCTACGCCCACGCTGCGGCTGCTGAAGCCGGAGCAAAAAATTAAATTGGCTGCGTTGCAGGCAAGCCTAAAAGAGATAGAGCGAAAGCGCCCCAGCCGCTTAGCTCAACCGGTAGCAAGGAAAGAAATCGAGAGCCTGCTTGAAATAAGAGGTGCTGATCCAATTGAGGTGGTTGATTTTAATGCGGTGGGTGGCGCGAATGAAAAGACAAAAGATGCTCGAGGAAACCCCGCGGTTAAACTCTCTGGAGATGACGCAATTGGTTTGAAAACGGGCAATTTCACTCGTTACCAGCCCTTCTCAATATCTTTATCGATGAACACTCCAGATAAAAAAGAGCGAGCGGTTATTTTTCACCGATCGCGAGCCTGGACTGATGCCGCAAGTCGAGGCTATCAGTTGTTAATCGAAGACGGAAAACTGAGCGCCTCGCTCATTCATTTCTGGCCTGGCAATGCGATTCGGGTCAAGACAAAACAAGAGATACCGCTCAATCAATGGATTGATGTTTCTGTAGTTTACGACGGAAGTATCGATGCGGCCGGGCTTTCCATTTTTGTCGATGGTCAAGTAATGGAACTCGAGATTGTAAAAAACAAGCTCACCAAAAATATTACCGGAGGTGGTGGTAATAGTATTGCGATTGGAGAGCGGTTTCGCGATCGTGGATTTGCCAACGGATTGGTTTCTTCGTTCAAGGTGTATGATCGCCAGCTCTCGAGTTTAGAGGTTGCGTTGGCTCATGATCCCGATCAATACAAGCAGGTGTTTTTGAATTCAGAAGTAAACGGTAAATTGCCCGGTTGGCAATTGCGTATGCTTGCTGAGCATCTTGAGTTGAATGCTTCAGAAGCATTCAATGGATACTGTGCGGAATTAAAATCTGCTCGCCAGGCAGTGTGTGGGGAGTTGGATCGCGCCACTGAAATTATGGTGATGCGGGAAATGGATCAACCCAGAGATGCGTTTGTGCTCGCACGCGGGTTGTATTCGGATCGGCAAGAAAAAGTATCGGCGGCGACGCCCGTAATCTTTGGGGCTACGGAAATTGGTTTGCCACGCAACCGACTTGGGCTGGCTCGTTGGTTGGTCGCTCCCGATCATCCGCTGACCGCTCGTGTCGCGGTTAATCATTATTGGCAACTGGTTTTTGGTGAGGGGATCGTTCGTACGCCAGAAGATTTTGGGAGTCAGGGGGCATTGCCGACGCATCCCGAGCTATTGGATTGGCTGGCTTTAGATTTTGTAGAAAATGGATGGAATGTAAAGCGATTAATTAAACAGATGGTGATGTCTTCGGTGTACCGTCAATCGAGTCAAGTGTCAGATGAACTGTTGAAGCGCGACCCTGCGAATGAGCTACTTGCCCGCGCGCCCTCTTATCGTTTGACCGCAGAGATGTTGAGGGATAATGTGCTGGCCGCCAGTGGGTTATTGATCAACCAATTGGGCGGTTCGCCAGTCAGACCCTATGAGTTGGCGGCTTCCTTCAAGCCAGTAAAGCCTGATGGGGGAGATGGACTTTACCGTCGTTCGTTGTATACCTACTGGAAGCGAACCGGCCCCGGTCCCGTCATGATGGTTTTAGACGCCTCGAAGCGAGATGTCTGTCAAGTAAAACGGGAGCGAACCTCGTCTCCTCTTCAGACGCTTGCGATGTTAAATGGTCCTCAGTTTGTTGAGGCGGCACGGGGCTTGAGTCATCGGCTAATTCAAGACCATAAGGGACAAGGTGTAGGTAAGTTGATTGACGAAATGTTTTTGACGCTGACCACGCGACTTCCCACTGCAGCGGAGCAGTCGGTTATTTCTGAGCTCTATCGATCGCAGTTGGAATATTTCCAAGCAAATCCTGATTCGGCGGTTGAGTATCTATCGAATGGGAAGTTCGGCGACTACGGAAAATTGCGTTCGGGTGCAAAAATTATCTTCCCGGCCAATAATCACGATTTTAGGCTTGGTATGACACCTGAAGGCACTGAGAAATTCCAAGGAGAGTTTGCCCGCGCGAGTGCATGGGAGAGTGTGCTGACCGCGAAAAAAATCAAAGAGCTTTTTGGTTTGGATCGACATCAGGCTTTGGAGGCCAGTTGGAAGTTCGAGATTTCTAATCTTAAACGGATCAAAAAAACTTCGGCTGAGGCAGGAAGCGAAAAACAAGAAATGGGCGAAACGCTCGTGTTCGAGAATTCAGCAAAGCTCAACTTTCCCGACGGACTTACGCTTGAAGCTTGGGTCAAGCCAAGGCGCGTGGGAGTTGGTCGAATATGGGATAAAATTACCCCCGGTAGTGGTCCCGGCTTGCTGCTCGACTTACATGGCGGTCTGCGTTTCATCTGTGGCGATGTCGTTCGGATGGCGGATCGGGCTCCGGCAGTAGGTCAATGGTCTCATCTTGTCTGTACTGCCGATATGAAATCGGGTCAGGTGCGCTTTTATATCAATGGGGAGCCTGCCGGTGGCGATTTTTCTGAGCCATTTGGAATGGGTGATTCTGAGGATTTGGCTGTGCTTGCTGCGTGGTCGAGTGTTGCCAATGCTTTGTTTAACTATGACGAATGTGTAACCAAACGATAGAGAATCAATGAATCATCAATGCACAGGTTATGCGGCCAGCGGCGGAATGCCTCGCCGTAGTTTTCTCAGCCAATTTGGGATGGGCTTGGGAGCTGTTGCCCTCAGTGATTTAGTAAAAAGTGATTTAGTCGCTGAGGATAAACTAGGAGGTGCGATGGAAGAATTGCATCATCCAGCAAAGGCTAAAAGAGTCATCTTTTTGTTTCAAAGTGGTGGCCCGTCGCAGATTGATCTTTGGGATCACAAGCCGCATTTAAATAAAGTTCAGGGTGAGCAGTTGCCGGAGTCGATTCGTAAAGGCCAGCGGCTGACGGGAATGAGTGGGAATCAGTCTAGTTTTCCCTTAGCAGCGTCTCCTTTCAAGTTTGAACAGCACGGAGAGTCCGGGCAGTGGATGAGTGAATTGTTGCCTCACACGGCAGGAATTGCTGATCGGATGTGTGTGATTAATTCGATGTATACAGAGGCAATTAACCATGGGCCTGGCGTAACGTTTTTGCAAACTGGATCTCAGTTTCCCGGCCGCCCGAGCATTGGCGCCTGGTTGAGCTATGGGCTGGGGACTGCTAATCAGAACCTTCCATCGTTTGTGGTCATGGTCACCAAAAACAAAGGTGGGCAACCGTTAGTCTCACGGCTTTGGGGGAGTGGTTTTCTTCCTGCACGCCATCAGGGAGTGCGATTTAGATCTGGAAAGGATCCAGTGCTGTATTTGAACAATCCAGCTGGCATTGATCGTTCCAGTCGGAAGCGAATGCTCGACGCGATTGATGCCTTGCATCAAATGCAATTGGAAAAACAGTCCGATCCATTGTTAGAGACGAGGATTGCGCAGCACGAATTGGCTTTTAATATGCAAGCCTCGGTTCCAGATGTTGTGGACATTTCCGGGGAGTCAAAAGAAACGCTTGAAATGTATGGACCGGATGTACACAAGCCGGGTTCATTTGCGGCTAACTGCCTTCTGGCTAGACGTCTGGCTGAGAAGAATGTGAAATTTATTCAGCTATACCATCCCGGCTGGGATCAGCATGGAGGGTTGCCTGGTGGGTTAAGAAATCAGTGCCGTGAAACCGACCAGCCATCTGCGGCCTTGGTGAAAGATCTGGCGGCTCGCGGGATGCTAGACGACACACTGGTCCTGTGGGCGGGAGAATTTGGCCGCACGAATTATTGTCAAGGAAAATTCAGCAACGGTAATTTTGGTCGGGATCATCATCCTCGTTGTTTTTCACTCTGGATGGCGGGAGGTGGCGTAAAGCCGGGCGGGCAGTACGGAAAAACGGATGAGTTTGGATACAATGTCATCGAGGATGGGGTGCACGTGCACGACTTGCAGGCGACCATGTTGCATTTGCTTGGAATTAATCATGAGCGTTTAACTTATCGCCATCAGGGTCGAAGGTATCGTTTGACGGACGTGCATGGAGAGGTGGTCCAAGGAGTTCTGGCGTAACGAAACCGTCTCAATGGTAGTCTGAATTTCTAATGAGGTTAGCCAAATACGGGCTCTCTTCCAGCGGCACTGACACGAAGTTGTTTGAATTCGGTGTTTGCAAATTGCTCTTCGAGGTAGGCGATGTGCATGCGATGCCCAGCAGGCCCTGCGGCTGCGGTGTCGACATAGAGGGTGGCCATCCCCCATCGTCGATCAAAGGGGGATTGGTTGATGCAAAGTGTTTGTATTTTGTCGAAAAAAGTGATGCTTGTTTTTCGATTGAAAATGCCGCTTCGATAAATCACTTCGTTGGTCCGCCTGGCGTATTGCATTGACTTCCCTTTCTTGAATGCACGTGCCAGCAAGAACGGAAGCAGGACAAGGCCCGGAGCCCAGCCCCATGTGAGGGAGACTGCGAGGCCGATCAAGAAAACAATGGCTGTCTGAAAGCAAGCAAGTCTAATGAGTCTACTGGTAGTTCTCGGGGAAACGGTCTGGAATTCAAGATTTTCTTCATCCCAGATCAGATCGGGCCTGAGGTTTTGAATGATGGGAGTGACGTGGCTTTCGGCAATGACGGGGATAAACCAACGCTTGGAAATTGATTCTGTTGAATTTTCATTTTGACTCGAATCTCCACCTGCCGTTTCAATTCGAATTGCAGCTAATCCCCACCATCTCATCAATAAGGATCTGTGAATGCTGATGAATTGAATTCTTTGGATTGGTATCGATGCGCTTACCTTGGTCCAGAGACCGCAGCTGATGCGAAGGTCGTTCCCATTTCGCTTAAGTTGGTAACCATAAAAACGGATCACATACCAACCAACACCCAGCAGACGAATCAGGCCTAAAACGATGAAAATGGCGGTCAGTGAGAGGCCGAATACGAGCCAGGGAGATAGATCCGTATTTGTTATCTCGGTATTTCCAGTTGAGTTTCTAATGAGTTCTTCCAGCCGAGTTACCGAAAAATTAAATTTGTCATTGGTGAATTGAAAAAAGAGACCAAGGGAAATACTGACCAAAACTAAACCCCGATTACTCGCCAACCCCGCTTTGAATAGCCAAGAGAGGGGGATCTTCAACAAGTCTTCGGAGTCACTGACTGAGGTGACTGGCTGAGAGTAATTGCTTTCAACCGCTGGAAATTCTTCAGTTGGTAACTCGGCTGAAGCATCCTTTGCAAAATGTGCAGGACTTTCAAAAACAGCGGACCGCAATGAATTCATTTTGTCAACTGAGAGCACGCGAAGAACCGCTTCGGGTTTTGTGCCACTGGCAGTTTCAATTTTTACCTCAGCAACTTTCAAGAGCCGATGTAATGGATTTTGTACCGAGTCAATATTCTGGATTTTTGCCAGTGGTACTGTGCGGATATTGCGATTGAGAATTCCCTCACGAACGATGAGTTGATTGTCGGAAATGCAGTACCGCAAAGTAAAATAGCCGAAAATTGAATGAAGCAGTGTTGGGATAACCAATAATGCAGAGATGATTAACAGAAACCCCTGACCTTCGGTCGCACCATAAAACAGACCAATTGCAACTGGCAGGATGTAAGTCTTTACATGAGCTAAGAAATCGAAAATCAAAGATGTTGGATGAAGGAATGACATCTGAGCTGTTGGCACCGTTATCGGCTCGTCTGCTTCGAGCTGATTTCCATGCTGGGGTTCGCTGGAATACTGTCTAATTTCCTCACCTGTCTCACCCGGACGTTGAGGATTTGATTCCGACGGTTCCATTTCAAACGACATCATCGCCTCGCTTTTGAGAGATTATCTGGTCTCGTAATTCGATGGCTGTCGTTTGGCTCAGTCCCGATAGAACCACTGATGAATTCTGTGTACCGGCGGTGTGTATGATTAGTGTGCCTAGACCAAAGGATCGCTGGATCGGGCCTTGTGATACATCGGCATGTTGGACACGGCCGAGTGGAACTGTAATTTGGTGTTTCCAGAAGACGCCTTTGTGGATTTCAAGTCCTTCTTCATCAAGTTTCCACGAGGTGTGGCGATAGCTGATTGCTGGCCATCGCCAAGCCATTGCGAACAGGAAAGTCAAAAAAGTAAAAACAGCGGTGACAATCAGCAGAAAGACTGTGTTATATCCGTTGTTGAGCCACCAGAATAAAAGCGAGATGGACGCAATCGCCGTCAAGACAATAGCGGTGATTGCGCGCGACATTTGTTCGTAACGAATACTTGCGGGTGCAAGTTGCTTGAATAGCTCGGTTGAATCAACTAGCTCACGCCCTGTCTCAGATGAGTTGGCGGTGTTGTTTGTTGGGTGATCTGTAATCAATGGAGTTCCTTGGAAACGCTGGGTTTAGCGTCGAAATTTATTTATTGTTTGGCAACGCATTAACAGTGTTGTTGTTCGCTGTGAAAAGATCAATCTTGTCAGAAATGACGGGCTGTTTAATTAACCGGCTAAACATTTAATGATTAAGATTAATAAGCGATACACGCCCTAAAGATTTATTTTGTCGCAAGCAGTGTAGGCTTGTCGGCCAATTAGTTAAATGTGCGTTTTGTAAGTTAATCTTAGTGGTCTACAGCGAAAGGTTGTAGAATTCAGCCGCATTCAGGCCGAGGATCCTTTCACGCTCCACTTCGGATACCCCTCCAATGCACTGAATCATGGCGTCAAATACATTCTGATAGGAACCCGCAAGTTCACAGACTGGCCAATCACTACCAAACATGCATCGCTCCGGACCAAAGTGCTCGATTGCAGCATCGACGTAGATTTTTAAATCTTCGGGCTTCCACGTGCTCCAGTCTGCCTCCGTGGCGAGACCGGATAATTTGCACCAGATATTGGGATACTGTGCAGCTGTTTTAAAGTTTTCAATCCAGCCCTCCCATTGGCGATATTTAATTTGCGGTTTGGCGAGGTGGTTGATGACTAGTTTTAGGTTGGGGAATTTTTCGGCAAGCGTCGAGGCATGCTTTAAGTGTTTTACATAGAACAGAAGATCGTAAGGCACGCCGTAATTTTCGAGTACTTTCAACCCTTGAAGGACATCATCTCGAAGGATGAAGTTATCATCTGGCTCATCTTGAACCACGTGCCGCACTCCCACGAATTTCGAATGCTCTTTTAATCGTTCAACTTGGGACTCACAGTCTGGGCTTGCAAGGTCAACCCAACCAACTATTCCGGCAATCCAATCGTGAGACTTGGCAAGGTCAAGGACCCAGTCGTTTTCGAGTAGGCTGTGTTGGGTTTGGACAAAAATTGTCTTGTCGACTCCCATCGCATCGATCTGGGGCTTCAGGTGTTCAGGCAGAAAACTTTGGCATATTTTTTTGAGTTCAGCAGTTTCCTGCCAAGAATAATCAAATTGCGAAAGAGAGCGATCCCAGAAATGATGGTGCGAATCGATGATCATTCGAAGAGCCTTGAGTTCATGGCAAGTTTTGTTTTGATCGAAAAAGTAGAAGAACCTAACGGAGATCAGGCAGGGTCTGAGTTTTCTGGAAGACACTCGAGATAGAACCAATTGTGCACGGGTGCTAATATATCCTGAACTTCTTTTACGAGTTGGTGGTCGAGCGGTTCCTGCAGCCATTCACACCACTGGGAAACTCGACCGGGGTTTGCCGAACCAGTAATGCAGGTGGTCATGTTCTCATTGGCAATCGAGAATTGAAGAGCAAGTTTGGCAATATCGACACCCGCGGCAGTGCAATGCTGGGCGGCTTGCTTGCAGATGGCCC
>CALKNI010000157.1 GCA_938091115.1 uncultured Pirellulaceae bacterium
TGATTAGATTTCAGTTTATTCCATGGAACGCGAATCCTTCGCTGGCAGATTATGTCGAAGCTGGCGAAGCAGATTTGGGAATTATCTTTGATTTGAACGATCCAACCAGAAAAAGACTTGGTGACTTTACGATTGTCTCACGACAGGATCAATTTTCCCTCGCGGCAGCGGATCATATGGCGGAGGAGCTGGAAAAGGCCAATTTAGCCGATCGGGAGTTTCGGCTGCAAATGGCAGGGATTTCAACGGAACCGATAGTTAACGTCGGTCGGAAATTAATTGGAGAGTCTATCGAGCAAGAGCCTTCCTCCGCGTTCCCACTTGCGTCTTTAGTTCCCTTGATTTTGGTGTTGATGACGATCACGGGGGCTGTGTATCCGGCGATAGATTTAACTGCCGGGGAACGCGAACGGGGAACTTTAGAGACTCTCATGGCTGCACCTCTACCAAGGGTGGGGATTTTGGTTGCCAAGTTTATCGCTGTACTCACGGTCGCTATTTTTACAGCTTTGTTGAATTTGATCGGGATGTTTGTGACGATTTGGGTTTTCCAATTGGATCAGCAATTTGGCGGTGGTATTTTTGATTTCCGTGTGATGGTTCAGATTTTCTTACTGCTGATTCTGTTCGGTGCGTTCTTTTCTGCATTGCTTTTGGCCGTCACGAGTTTTGCCAAAAGCTTCAAAGAAGCTCAGGTTTATTTGATTCCCATCATTATCCTGTCACTCGCACCAGGCTTGATGGCGATGGCTCCCGGGATTTCACTTGATGGAGTTAATGCGGTCGTGCCGATGGTCAATATTTTGTTGTTGGCTCGCGATGTCATTAATAACGAAGTCATTTTGGTGCCTTCGTTTGTCGCCGTTATCTCGACGCTCGTGTATACCTATTTGGCGATTTGCCTAGCGGCTCGAATTTTTGGATCGGATTCGATTCTCTATTCTGGTGCCGGTAGCTTGGTTGAGATGTTTCAGCGTCCAACGCGAACTAATGTTGTGGTTCCTTTGGCGGCAACTTTGTTTTGCCTCGTGATGTTATTCCCGCTAAACTTTCTTTCGATTGGTTTCCTCGGAAGGTTACCTGCTGAAACAACGGCTGAGTTAAGTTTCCGTTATGTGATGATGGGAATTTTTACGTGTCTGGCATTCATGATTTTACCGGCGTTAGTGGCGCGGCATCAGAAAACGGGGTTTGCGGATGGTTTTGGGCTGAAACGACCAAGGGTTGTTTTTCTTTTGGCTGCGGTTCTGCTTGGAATCAGTCTTTGGCCGCTCGTTATGACCATGACCGAGGGGTGGCATTCAGCTTATGGGCTTTTGTTTGGAAGTGAAAAGCAGGAACAGTGGCATGCCAAGTTGATTGAAACAACCTCTGAACAGGTTGCGAGAATTCGGATGGTTCCACCACTGGTGATTCTGTTTGCATTCTCGTTAATCCCTGCTTTCTGCGAAGAATGGTTTTTTAGGGGGATGTTGCTGCGATCCCTTTTGAAATGGAATTCCGTTTGGAAGTCGATTTTAATTTCGGCTTTGGTATTTGGCTCATTTCACGTCCTCTCTAATAGTGTGATCGCGCTCGATCGTCTGCTGCCTTCAACACTCATAGGAGTGATACTCGGTTATTTAGCATTTAAATCCAATTCCATTTGGCCGGGGGTGATTTTACATTCCTTAAATAATGGCATTGTTGTTTTTCTTGCCTATTATCAACCTACGTTGAGTAATTACTCTTGGTTCCCTGGCGAAGATGAATCAATTCCAGTGGCGTGGGCCTTAGTCGGTTTGGCGTTGGCCACAACAGGAATTCTGCTGACACGGTTTACAGGTAGTTCAGTCTTGTCTGGGAATTCGACGGATGCGACAATCAAACCGGGCGACGTTTCGTGAATTGAGCATTTTAAGACTCAGCAAAGCTGCGAAAGGCTATTTGTCATGAGGTGGTTACTGGGGTTAGCGGCATCTCTGTGTTTGCTTTTCTCGATTGACGAAGGCTTATTGGGAAATCGACTCCTCGCACAGGGGGCGAAGGGAATAGCCGTCAAAAACGGGTTTAAAATCAGCCAAGTTGCAACCGACAAAATCGCAAGTAACATTTTCTGTATGGCGGTCGATCCCGAAGGTCGCGTCTTCGTGTCGGGCCCCGGGTATATAAAAGTTTTGGTGGATTCCGATGGTGATGGTGTTTTTGAAAACGCCACCCTGTTTTCGGATCGTTTGAAATCCGGCGTCCAAGGGATGGGTTTTGACCAGACGGATATGCTGTGTACGGGAGACGGCGGAGTATGGAAGTTTTCAGATGTTGATCTAGATGGCGTCGCTGACGGGCCTCCAGAGAAAGTCTTGGCTATCAAAACGGGCGGTGAACATGATGCACACGCGATACGAAAAGGTCCGGATGGCTGGTGGTATCTGATTGCTGGTAACGGCACGCCGATTTTGCCTGAGTATAATTCGTTGCCTAGCACGCCGGTCAAAAGTCCAAGAGCTGGGTTTTTGATGAGGATCAGTCCTGATTGGACTAAGAAAGAGATATTCGCGCACGGATTCCGAAATGCTTATGATTTCGATTTTGCCGATGACGGAAGTGTCTTTGTATTTGACAGCGATGGCGAACGCGATATTTCGCTACCTTGGTATCGTCCGACCCGGGTATTTCAAATTCATGCGGGTGACGATGCTGGTTGGGTTTCCGCGGGTTGGAAACGCCCGGATTATTTTTTCGATATGCCTGTGGTGATTGACTCTCTTGGTCGAGGTAGCCCAACAGGGGTCAAAGTTGCAAAACGAGGAGAACTGACGGAGGAAATTGCATCGGGAGTTAACGTTAACGCAATAATTGTTGCAGATTGGACGTTCGGCCGTGTTTTAATATCGAGGATGTCCCCGCAGAAGGGGCATCGTCTCGATTTTGAAGATTTTGCAGTGGCAAAAGGGCAAGCAGGTTTCGCGGTAACCGATCTCGATTTCGATTCCGCGGGCGATCTTTTAATCAGTGTTGGTGGCAGAGGAACTGAGGGAGGGGTCTATCGAGTGAGTCCAGTCGATCGCGTTGCCCCGTTATCCTCAAGAGCCGGAGAGAAGCCACCTTCCATCTCGATTTCACGCGAAATTTGGCTGAATAAGTGGATGAATTCAGAGTTGATTGGTTATCCGGGCGATGTGCTTTTGCGATCTGTAATCGGTTGGAGTGAATCCGATTTGCGGTCAAAATATGATGATCAACAGATTCAACGGCTCTGTGACTCTCTTAACAAGAGCGTGTTGGGAATGAATTCCTCGAATGCCGCCGTGTGGATGAGAATTTTTTCTGACTGGAGCGAGGCGTCCGTTCCATTTGTCGAAACTTGGCCCGACACTACAAAGCTTGTATGCCGCGTCTCAAGGCTAGATGGTGATCCACAAAAGCGAGTGGAAGTTTTAGCTGATATTTTAAATTCGGTACTGCAAGGACCGGAATCGCTTCTCCTGGTTCGTTTAGGGCAGTTGGTGTTGAGTGGCTGCGGCGAAGAGAACTCAAAGGCAATGTTTGCAGGTTATACGCCAGGTGTTCCATTGGAGATGAGTCGAAAAGAGGGCTCTGAACTTGCAGATAAGATCTCAAAATTACTGGAGACTTGTCGTGGTCGTGAATTTAAAAATAAACGAGAAATCCGCTTTGAATTGGGACGGCTTGCCGCTTTGCTGGGTAATAGCTCCCCGGGTTTGTTTGCTCAAATGTGTTTTGAGTTAGAAAAGTCTGGGCTCGCTTTAGAGGATCGTATCCATTGGCTTAATTGTCTAGCCTCTATTTCGGGTGCTGGTGATTCATCGACGGGTGCAGGACGGGCGGTTGTTGCGCAAGCTTTAGCGGCAATCGCTGGACAAGTTCAAACGGAGCAGTTGCCGATCGATCGAAATTTTAAACCAAGACTGAGGACTTTATTTCAAAAATTTAAGCGGGCTTGGGGAGAGGGTTTTGAAATTCAACTTGCCAATGGGCTTAGTGGCGAGGGGGAACAGTTGTTTTTCACCAAAGATTTTAGCAAGCAACCGAAAGCCATTCTTGTCCAATTGGTACTTGGTTGGATTCAAACTAATCCAAAACGAGTCAACTTTGAGCATATTGATTTGCTGGGGGATGACGGTTCAGTTGAGTGTTTGGAAGTAATTCGTAGTTTTTCTGAGCGACACGATCTAAGGCCAGCGGTCATTTCAAATTTGAGCAGATCGCCCAAGCTGACCGATCGCGACTTATTCGTTGCGGGGTTAGCTTCAGCGGATGTCCTAACGATCAAAAACTCTGCCATTGGATTGAGGAGGACTGCTCCACCCGTCGGCATTGGTGCTGTTTTAGCTGCGTCAAATGCTCTTCATCGCATTAGCTGGGATAAATCGACGGTTTCCGCACGCGATCAGTTGGTGATGTTTTTGGAAGATGAAACCAGTCAGACGTTTGGATATAAATTTAAAGCAAGTGGAACTGTGCAGTTGGACGTGCTCAGCCGCGTAACAAAGTGGGCTGAAACTAATTACCCGGGCGAATTTTTATTGAATGAGAAACGGCAAGGGTTGAAAACTCGAGGATTTGCCGAACGGCTTGCTTCGGTCGATTGGAGTAAAGGGAGCGTGGAGCGTGGGGCGATTCTCTATAGGAACCTACAGTGTGCGCGATGTCATGACGCTGGAAGCCGACTGGGACCACGACTGGAAGGACTGGGGAAAAGGTTTAACCGTGATGATTTGTTTCGGGCAATTATTCATCCGAATGAGCAAGTGCCAGAGCGTTACCGCGCCGTGGCAATTGAGACGGTCGATGGACAATACATTCAAGGGGCGGTGGTATACGAATCGGTAGATGGAATTACGCTACAGCAGACAGATGGGAAGACGAGGCGTATTAATCGAGACCAAATCGAATTTCAATCACGCACGAATAAGTCATTGATGCCCGAGGGCTTACTTGATCAGGCAACTAGTCTTGATCTAGCAGATCTTTACCAGTTTCTTTCCAACTAGGAATAGGGTCGGACCGCATCCAGTCGGGGGCTCGCTCGGTATAATCTAATGAACCGCCAAGTCAGATTTGAGCGGGTAGTCTTGAAATCGCAATGAGGTAGAACCCAACCAGCAGTAGCACGATTCCAATGAGTCCTACGCAAATTCTCTCAGGGTTTTTACCAAATCGATTTTTGATGGCTTTGATGATTGTCATTTGAAAAGCCCAGCCGCGGTTTCGAATGCTGGCGGTCAGAAAAATCACGCCGAAGACTGTTGCGACGGTTCCGACGAAGAAATCACGAGTTTCGATAGCAGGATTCCTGAATTTAATGAATGACAATTTGAGTTTATTTAAATCGAGATGATGAAACTTTCTGTTTCTCATCCTGATCTTGTTGGAGATTTCAGCTCAGTAGTAACTCACTCGTCTGTGGGAAGAGGCATGCCATTCGATGCCAGCCCAAGTTTACCAAAATCAGAAACCTAATCGGTATAAAAAAAGACACGAACCAGAATTGGTTCGTGTCCTCGATTTTGTAGTAATCGTCAGTTCGGCCAAAGTGGTTAGCCGATGACGTATTTTAACCTAGCCTGCAGGAGCTGGCTCAGGAGTCATCTCAGCATCTCCAGCTTCGCAGCAAGGATCAGGCTTGCAGCAACGAAGATTTGGAACCATGCCTTTGATTTTTGACAAGTAGTTACGCTTGCAAGGATCAACAGCAACGTCAACGATGCTTGGACGGCATCGTGTAACGCACTCTTTAGTGCGGGTAAGCTTACGCTTTGTGCAACCGCACTCGTCTGTAACACACTCAAACTTCAGACGGCAAACTTCCTTCTGAACTTGAACCATAACAATCTTCTTGCGAGTCTTCGCGCAAGGATCTTTCTCAGCGCAACCACCATCTTCAGCGGCAGCCATCATTGGGAAACACATAGCCACACACATGATGGCAGGAAAAGCAAACTTAAACATAGTAACCTCATTTGTTTTGAACGTTGTGACAACACCTCACACCTACATGTAATGGTATCGCGAATTTGTTAATCCATCTTAACTCGCAGATAAAAATTGTTGGATGTGCTTTGAAATTTAGTACCAGTATAAACGAATTAAATGATTAAAACTACGACTTTCTCCTATATTTGATACAACCGGCTTTTCGGTGGTTTCGAAATTGAGACGGGGATTGAATTCACCATTAAAAAACGGGGTCAACGAGGGTTCGATCGGTTCAGGTTGTAGCGAATAAATTATCAAAAACGAATCGTTCGATTCGCGTTTTCAGTATCGATGGAGCGAGTTCATACCGCCCTCGCCTCGAGGGGCTAAGTCGAATGTTCGTGGTTGCGAGGATGGCTTGGAGTGGTCGTGACCGTACTCGTCCTGTCTGCGACGGTGGCAGTGTTAGCTAATTGGCGAATGAAGTCTCCGGCGATCTACAGGAGAACTGGGGCCACTGCTATTTGAGTTTTAGGATAGCAGTGACGGGAAAGTGGTCACTGGGGTATCGACCATCAAAAGAGATTCGGTCGATGTCGGCGGATTCAATGGAGACGTTACGTGAGACAGCGACCCAGTCAATTCTTGCTCCGTCAGCAGTTCCCCTAAACCCGTTAAAAGTTCCCGAAGGTTCGTCGGCGTTGGCATGAATTATCGCGTAGGTATCCATGAGTGGAGATTCACCGGTAGTGGATGATTTACCGAACATTGCTTGGTAAGGAGGTGAATTTACGCCTGCGTTGAAATCTCCCGTCAAAATGACGATTGAGCCTTTTGGTAGGTTGCTCGCAAATTTTCGGATTTGGGCTGCGCTTTCTTTGCGAGCCGTTGACCCGCGGTGATCGAAATGGGTATTGATCACATAAAAACTCATCTCGTTGGTTCTGTCCCATAATTTTAACCAAGTGGCCATGCGGGGTAGCGAGGAATCCCAGCTTTTAGAGCCCGGGTTGTCTGGGGTTTCGCTTAACCAAAAATGCCCTTCAACAAGTTTGTCGAATCGTTTGGTTAGATAGAATATTCCACATTGCTCACCTTTTCCATCGCGTTGTCGACTGCGACCAGCATAGGAGTATTGAGGGAGGTTTTCACCAATATATTTCGCCTGGAATCCATAAGTTTCCTGAGTTCCAACAAAATCCGGTTCAAATTCTTTGATCGCTTGAACAACTGTTTCTTTGCGTTTTTCCCAATGATTGTTACCGTCTTTGGCTACTCCCAGTCGGATGTTGAAACTCATTGCACGGACTTCCTCCCCATTGCTTGTTTGAGCACTTACCAAAGAAGGTGAGGCGAACAAAAGGGCGAGCAGGGTTGCAATGGCGAGTAAGCGTTTCATCGGAATAAGTTCCAGTTCTTGATAAAGGGGACGCTGAAAATGTAACGGAGAGTTTAGCACAATTTGACATCGGCTTGTTTGAGTAAGCGCGTAAAAAAACGCCGAACAAATTGATCGACGTTTTGTGAGGTTCTGTACCCGAAGAGCATTTTCTTGTCATGCCCGCTGCGAGCGATGCTGGCTTGGCTCTAAGGCCAAAGAAGCAATCGATTAATACATGTCGTGATCGCCGCCATGTCCATGCCCTTTTGTTGCTTTTGGCTTTTCCGCGATAAGCGCATCGCTGGTCAAAAGCAGAGTGGAGACGCTGGCTGCGTTTGACAACGCCGTTTTTGTGACTTTAGCGGGATCAATAACACCTGACTTTACCAAGTCTTGATACTCGTCAGTCAAAGCGTTGTAGCCGAAATTGGCCTTTCCGCCGAGCACTTTCTCACAAACAATACCGCCGTCTTGGCCAGCGTTGGTTGCGATCATGTGCAATGGCGAACGGCAAGCTTTCACCACGATATTGTAGCCAGTCAGTTCGTCATCGGTCATGCCTTCGGTCGGAGAGACTAGACTTGAAGCGCGAAGAACTGCAACGCCACCACCCGGTAGGATTCCAGATTCGACTGCGGCACGGGTTGCATGAAGAGCATCTTCAACGCGAGCTTTCTTTTCTTTCATTTCGCTTTCAGTTGCCGCACCAACGTTGACTTTAGCAACGCCACCGGCAAGTTTTGCGAGTCGCTCTTCAAGTTTTTCACGATCATAGTCGCTAGTTGTGTTTTCTATCTCACGACGAATTTGATCAATTCGACCTTTGATTTCGCCGCTTTTTCCAGCACCCTCGATAATTGTCGTCGCGTCTTTACCGACGATGACCTTCTTTGCGCGTCCAAGTTCAGTCAGGCCGAGTTGGTCAAGTTTCATTCCTAGTGCTTCGAAGATTGCATTACCACCGGTAAGAATTGCAATATCTTCCATCATGGCCTTACGGCGATCGCCGTAGCCCGGTGCTTTAATTGCACAGCAATTGAATGTGCCGCGAAGACGGTTGATCACAAGTGTTGCAAGGGCTTCGCCCTCTACATCCTCGGCAATGATCAAAAGGGGTTTGCCCTGCTGAACAACCTGCTCAAGCAATGGAACCAAATCTTTGATGTTGGTAATTTTCTTTTCAAATACCAATACGTATGCGTCTTCAAGTACGCACTCCATGGCGCCGGACTCGGTAACGAAGTACGGAGAGAGGTATCCTCGATCGAACTGCATTCCTTCGACCCATTCGACTTCGGTAGAGAGACTCTTCCCTTCGTCGACGGTAATCACGCCGTCCTTGCCGACTTTTTCCATTGCTGAGGCAAGTAGTTCACCGATCTCGCTGTCGTTGTTGGCGGCGATCGAAGCGACATTCGACATCTCATTCTTGTTTTTGATTTTGATTGACATTTCGGTCAATTTATCGCAAATGTCGCTGACGGCAGTTTCGATGCCCTGCTTCATTTGGATGGGGTTAACCCCTGCAGTTACGGCTTTCAAGCCTTCATTGAAAATCGCTTCAGCCATGACCGTAGCGGTGGTCGTTCCGTCGCCGGCAACGTCGCTGGTCTTGCTGGCAACTTCACGAACCATCTGGGCACCCATGTTTTCATAGGTGTCTTCCAATTCGATTTCCTTAGCGACGCTCACGCCGTCCTTGGTTACTGTAGGTGAGCCAAAGCTCTTTTGAATAATAACATTTCGGCCTTTCGGGCCAAGTGTCACCTTTACCGCTCGTGCCAGTTTAGAAACACCGCGCCGGATAGCCTCGCGGGCTTCCTGCTCAAAAGCAATCATTTTTGCCATCGTAAAAAACTCCTGATTTCAGGTTAAGTTGTTTTGTTTATTGATTTTTATAAGATGCAAGGGTTGAGTGAAAATTACTCAATTACTGCAAGGACATCGTCCTCTCGCATGAGGAGATACTCGTCGTCTCCCAATTTAATTTCGTCAGGGCCATAAGAAGTAAACAGGACAACGTCTCCAGGCTTAACTTGGAGCGGACTACGTGTTCCGTCTCGAAGAACACGGCCTTCGCCTACGGAAATTACCGTACCCCGAGAAGGTTTATCCTGAGCAGAACCCGGAAGCACGATGCCTCCAGCGGTTGTTTCCAAAGAGGATTCGCGCTCAACCACAATACGCTCACCCAACGGTTGAAGCGTGGTTGATTTAGCTGTCTTTTTAGCTTTTTTCTTCGCAGTCACGGCCATCGATCGAACTCCTGATTTTTCTTTGCAGACCATTTATTGTTTCAGGCTGATGTTGTTTTGTTTGGCTGATTCCTATTGGGAACCCTCTTCAACCGCACCTTAAGCCTGACATTTTTGCGGAATCAAAAATGAATATCGCCTATTAGGCAACTGGCGCGCCAATTCCAACAAACTGTCGATGAAACTCAAGGAAACTGGCCAAGAAAATTGTAAGAACTTGAGAAGCGTCAACAATTATGGGCTTTTGAGCCCTTTTACCCTTCAAGAATAAAAATATCGAATACAAAACTTCGGAAATCAAAAGTGGCTAAATTTGGTGTTAGTTCGTGTTGGCACCTCGGTTTGCCGACTCTTTGCGGTTGTCGTGACAGATTGGCAGAAAACATAGGGAAGGCATTTCGGGGCTTGTTGGGGTAAGCCCGTCTCGGAAGGAGGGATTGAAGCAAAATAGGCAATTTCCTCGGAAACACGTGATCTTTTGAAAGGCAAAGTTGGTTTTGCATCCGGAGCTTTTTGCTCTCAGCTGATTTGGGGCAGTTCAGGAAGCGGTCGTAGGGCCTCCGGTTAAATAAAGGGGAGAACGAGGGTTGCCCTCCAATTCAATTGAATGTGGGGTCGGAAAAGTCTTGATTTGCGGCTGACAACGCCCAGAGTGAGCTATTTCCCTGCTGAAAAATTGTATTTTCGAAAAAGTCGAATTTTGGCAGCGCATAATGTTAGGTGCGGTTGCCAAAACTCGTTTGCACCAGAAAATAGAAGGCTCCGGTGGTAACCCGACTCTTGGACGGAATTGAGAAAGCTCAATCGAAGGCGAAAAATGGCGATTAAAGTTCGATGTGGAAATTGCAGTGCTGGCTTTAAAGCGAAAGACGAACTTGCTGGAAGGCGAGTAAAGTGCCCACAATGCAAAGAACCTCTAGTAATTCAACCGGGGGGTGAATTGGCGACGAGTCGCTCTCGCCAGCCGGCAGCGGCGGCCGCAACTGCATCGCATAACCCATTGTTGGATCTGCTTGATGAGCAAAACGTTCGTTCGGTTGTTCGCGGTCCGATATGCGAAAATTGTGCCTGTGAGCTATCTCCCAATGCGGTCGTCTGCGTCGAGTGCGGTTTTAATGTTGAAACCGGCGAGGTGCTGAAAACTGAGTCTTATGATGATGATTTTGATGCTGCGAATTCGGACTCGACCATGTCCGATGCTGAACGGATCATGGCAAAGGCTGAAAAAGACATTGAAGACATGCCAGTTACCTCCGAAGGGCAAAATTTTGGAGATGGGTCGGAGTCTTATATCATTGCAGTGGTTGGCCTAATTGTGGCGGCTTTTCTGATTAGTGCCGCGATGGTCGTTATTTTCATGATGGAGACCATTACGCAATACGCGGCATCTTCAGCAGTCAGTTTCGCTGCTTCGACAGTTTTGTACTTTTCAATGGGCCTCTGGATTACGATTGTTGCTTTTCAATCGAAGGCTGGTCATGGTGTCGCTTGCGTTGCCACTGCATTTTTGTGGTGTATTGTGTTTGCGTTTCTGCAGGGTAAGGGATTGTTGATTCCAGTATTGGTATTGATCGCCTCCCTTCTGATTGGTGCCGCCTCGGGAACCTATTCGGCATTTTACGGATGGGGTCCTTCCGAGGCTGTTTAATGACCGTCTTACTCCTGAACAAGCTATGCGAATTGTATAGTTTTCGAGAATTTTCATAGACGCGTTCCGAATCACCTTGCTCCGTGCGGCGTTTCCGATTATCGTGCAACTGATGCGTGAACCTTTCAAGACCCAATGCGTAGAACTATCAAGGGTAGATCCATTTGGGTTTTGAAATTGAATTTTTGTTCGGGTCAGTAAGTTAATTCTATGCGAAGCTTGTTGCCTACAAATTGGTGCTTTCTTTTTTACTGGGTTTTCCTAGTAAATTTCGGTCCCTCGTTCCATCACGCTGACTTATTTGGGCTTCATGTGCATTCCCCGGGTGGTGCTCCCTGCGGAGTTCAACACTCCCATGATCGCGGATGTTGTGATCATGGAACCGATGAGAGTCATGGCCAACCACAGGGGCTTGAGACATCTGTAGCCTCGTTCTCAGCAGCGGACAGTCAGTGTGTGTGCTGTGAGTTTTTCGATCAATACAACGTCTTTATTGATTCCATTGAGCTATTAGACAACCCTGCTTTTGGGGAGCAGTGTTTCTCTTTCAACGAGGGTCGGCCCTCAGTTGGCGACTTCGTGGCCCTTGCTCGAGGCCCCCCTTCTTTTATCGCGCTCGTCTAAGTTTCATCAGAATGCGAATGCTCTGAAGATGCGTGCCTAGCGAGACCCATCCTGGGTTGTCGCATTTGTACCGATCGTGGGCCGTTTCCAATTCTTCTTGATGGCTTGATACCTAGAGTTCTCACTAGCATCACCTGTTCCGGTTGGTGTTAATGAGGATGTTGCGAGCGCGCTCTTTTCCATGCCTAATTCCCGACGTCCAGTTCGTCAGAAATTAAGGTTTCAATTTGTGTCCTTTGGTTGCTTGGTTGCTGTTTTGTTCGCTCCTTGCAATTTGGTTCTCTAAGAGCGGTTGAAATGAAGCCTCAAAAAAAACAAACAGCTGTCAAAAAGTTTAGTTCAAAATTGCTTTTGGGTATTAACTGCCTAGCTGCGGCATTGAATTACGATTTTTGCCCCTCTTTCAATCGCTATCTCTATTGGCTTAAGCAGCCTATCGGTTGGCTGGTCTGTGCAATCCTTTCGTCGTGTTTAGTCGGACTGTTTATTGGACCACAGGGATTCGTTTTGATGTGGTCATTTTTAGCTCTCTTGGTCTTAGGAGCGGTCTGGCCCCTATTGAGCGTCAAGGCGATCTCTTGCCGATTATCATTTTCGAAGCAGAGATCTGCTGAGGGTGAAGAGACTGTCGCTATTTTGGAGATCACCAATCACTGGCCCGTGCCATTTTTCGGTTTAATGATCGTTGGTGATTTTCTTCAAGATCAGGTTTTCGAAGGAGATGACGTTGCGATCGGGCTTCAACGCATTCCAGGCGCGTCAGTTTCAACTTTTAAATGGACGGTCAAACCTGAAAACCGCGGAATTCTTCCACGGGAAAATCCAAAAATCAAAAATGGATTTCCATTTGGAATCTATAACGCGTTTACTGATGTGGAGATCAAAGGACGAACACTCGTTTGGCCGAAATCTATTGAGTTGAAGGGGATGCCGGAGGTATCGGGGACTCAATTTAATATTTCTGGAATACTGAGTGATCGAGCTGGGCTGGATGGCGATGTAATCGGAGTGCGAAATTATCGGCAAGGTGACTCAATGCGACATATTCATTGGGGGAAAACAGCCCAATTGAATCGTTTGATTGTTCAAGAACGACAATCCTTCGCAGCACGGCCATTCGACGTTTATTTGGATCTTACCCCCGAAGCCCATATGGGAAAGGGAAGTCAAAGCAGTTACGAGTGGGCAATCAGGATCGCCGGTTCAGTTTGTCGACAACTTCATGATTGTCAGTCTCATGTTGGTTTGATTTGCGTGGGTTTGCCCTCGGAACATCTGTATAAAGTTTCCAACACAAATGGCTTGAGTCAGTTGATGGATTTTCTCGCCAAACTGCCATCTTTTGACGAGTTGTTAATGCTGGACCGAAAAAAAAGCGGACAGTGTTTGAAGTTCGACAGTAACAGAAAAACATTTGTGATTTCAACTACCAAGTCACATGACATTCAAGAGAGTCTTCAAGTTCAGCAGATCTTGATCGATCCATTTCATTTCGAAGCCTCCGATGCTTTGTTTGAACCGCAGCCAAGCGTGGTAACACCGAGGAAGGATCAGGCCTTTAAGCGAAAGATTCTCGTAACAAATCCCGCCAGCGTGGAGAGTGAGCTGAACGTCGGTTGGGGAAATGGAGTTGGCTGTGGCGTTTAGTTCACATTCCCGAGTAAAGCCAGTTGCTGCGTGGCCTCCGGTAGAGTCGCTGGTTCTTGCGATTCTGGCAGGGTTGGTCGTGCTGAACCTTCGTTGGGATATGCACAAGTCGTCTCTACTGATTGTTACCGAAACTGTGTTTTATTTTTCGCTTCCGGTTGTCGTAATGGTCTGGCTTCAACGGTGGTTTGGGCCAGATAAGAAGATCTTTGAGCAGCGTCGCCTAGTCTTCGGTATTCAGGCAGGCGCCGTTCTATTTGCGTTGTTGCCGGTTCTCTTTCAGTTTTTAACGCGGACGTTTAGTTACGGTGACCCGTTTGAGGTAACTGCCTTAACGATGTTGATGAATGCGACATGGTACCTAGCAGTTTTCTCCAGAATCCAAAGATTCGGGCGAGGTGCTTTTGTGATTGGTAGTTGCCTCGTTTTATTCGTTTGTTTTATGACTCAAAGTGCTCAAGTTTTCGTTTTTGCATTCTTGTATCTCGCTATTTCGCTATGGTGGCTTTTGGGGAATTATTGGGAGCGTTTTGAATCAAAGGCAATTGACGGCGAGTCGAAATCACTTCCAGTTCGCAGTTTGACAGTAGTGGTGACATTTGTTTTCCTCGTCTGTGTCGGTTCGCTGGCTCTCTTTTTGGGGCCTCTTCGGCAGGCGGTGGGAACCACGGGATTTATGCCCACGTCTGGTGGAAACTCCTGGTATGACGCTTATGCACGCTCGGGAATTGGCGATGGGGATATGCTAACTGCCTCGGAGAATGCCACCTCTTCGGGAGCTGTTGATTCCAACCAACTTATCGAAGATGACCGGCCATCGATGTACGACATCGTGTCGGAGAAGTTTGACGGACCTGTGAAAAAGAAAAAAAGGCGGAATCGCTCACAGGCGCTCAGTGCTGTTGCGAAAGAAATTGACAAAGTGGTGGTGGCGGAGCAGTCAGGGCGTTCATTTCGTACTGTTCGTGAGCCGGTTCAGAAAGAAGAAGAACAGAAACTCAAAGACAGAATCACCAAAGCTTTATTTTTTGTCGAGGGTGAGGTCCCAGCGAGATTTGGAGTCGATACCTTCCATTACTTTGACGGTTGGGATTGGACCAAGCCGGACTTGGGAGAGTATCGACTCAACGATCCGGAAATAAGAGTTGAAGACAAATTTGGCAAGCCGTGGTTTGTTCTGCGGACCGAGAAGAGAGATTTTCTGACGGCAAGTCAGGCGCATCGGGTCAAAATGATGAGGTTGGATACGAATTCACTTCCAGCTCCACCATTTTTGAAAAGTTGGCATATTCAGCAGGTCGATCAGTTGGATTTGTTTAAATGGAATTCCCGAGGTTCGCTTGTGATGGACGGCGAATTCATTCCTTCGCACACGGTAATTAATTTCGTAAGCGAAATCCCCAATCATCACATTCTTCGGGATGAAGTAAAATTGAACCCAGAGAAGCGGTCTGATTCAAATTGGGGTGCATTCTGGAATTGGCTGGATGGGTGGTCCGACTCAAGTGTGGTTTCCACAGCATACCCAGTAATTGAGTCTGATCTTGATTCTCCCTACATCCAGGTCGCTGAGAATGGTACCAAGCTCAGGTTACAAGAGGTTTTGAATAAAGTAACGGAGGACGTTAAGCCTGGATGGGCGGAGGTCGACGCGATTGTTAACAATTTGCGATTGAATTTCGAGCTGGACCCTACGCGGGTTGCGTCTCCGGAGTGTGAAGATTCGGTGGCTAGTTTTCTTGATCAGGTGGGAGGGCCTTCCTATTTATTCGCCACGACCGCCACGCAAATGCTCCGATTGGCTGGGTACCGAACGAGATTGAGAAGTGGGTTTCTTGTTCAACGAAAGGACTTTGATCGAGTTTCCCGCCAGTCCGTTGTCGATCAAAGTAATCTTCATATGTGGCCGGAAGTCTGCATCGACGGAAGAAAGTGGATTCCCGTTGAGCCTACGCCTGGCTTCCCATTGCCTCGTAACGTCCAGACTTTTTGGCAGTGGACCAAAGTAAAGCTAGTAACCGCGATTAACTGGGCGGTAGGGAATCCTCTGTCTTCGATTTCAATGCTGGGGATTGCATTTTTTTCCGTCTGGTTTCGCAAGGAACTCGTGGTAACGATGTGTTGGCTGTTGTGGAGACTGTTGGTGATGGGGCCAACTAATTTAAGGCTTCGATTTACACGCCAATTTCTCGATTTGCGATTCTGGGCAGCAGGGCTACCTCGACCTGCGTTTGTCCCGATTGGCCAATGGTATTCCCAGATTCAACCCGATTCGGCGTCTGAGTTCATTCAGTGCTGGCATGCGGCAAACTTTAGTAAATCCGGTCGGGATACTCCCCGCGGCCGGACGTTAGACGTCTGTAAGCAAGCGGTCGCGACGTTGACCTACCGTAGAATTCGAAATTTCATCAATAAGAACACTCTGTGAGTTATAAGTGATCCAAACTACATCAAAAATTGACGCGTTGAGGGAACAGCTAAACAAGTCTCTTGTTGGCAAGCAGGATGTCATCGAATTGGTAATTGCCTGTTTGATCGCCCGCGGCCATCTGCTCTTTGATGATCTTCCAGGGCTCGGCAAAACAACCTTGGCAAAAGCCTTAGCAAAGACGGTTGGTGGAATGTTTTCCCGGGTTCAGTGCACTCCCGACTTACTGCCTAGTGACGTAATCGGTTTCAATATATTTGACCAAAAAAATCATTCGTTTGATTTTCGACAAGGCCCGGTATTTTCGGATCTTTTACTGACCGATGAGATCAATCGGGCGACGCCGCGAACGCAAAGTGCTTTGTTTGAAGCGATGGCGGAGCGTCAGGTAACGGTCGATAACCAATCTAAACAATTGCCGCCAACGTTTATGGTGATTGCCACGCAAAACCCAGTCGAGAGCCATGGAGCCTATCCATTACCCGAGGCACAATTGGATCGTTTTGCGATGAAACTCAAAATTGGTTATCCCAATTCAGAGGACGAAGTTTCAATGCTGGGGCAATTCGTCGGCGAGGCATTTTCCAATCAGGTAATCCAACCTGTATTGACGTTGGAGGAGTTATCGCAGTTGCAAGCAGAGGTTGCGCTTGTAGAAGTTTGTGAATCAGTCCGACGCTATTTGGTCGAACTAGGAGCTGCAACTCGAGATCATACGTCGATCGAACTTGGGTTAAGTCCTCGCGGCCTAATTACTTGGCAGCGAGTCGCTCAGGCTTGGGCGTTTTTGCAAGGTCGGAATTTTGTAATCCCCGATGATATTCAGGCAGTGGCTCATCCTGTTTTGAATTTGCGAATCTCGAATTCATCCGAAAACGCTGAGCAAATTATTCGCGAAATTATCGAGTCGGTTGCCGTTCCCGTTGAAAAATCTTAGTTGCAAATACCTTAAATGAATTAAATAGTGAGAATTGTTATGCATAGTAGACAGGCTTTGGAGCAGATTTGTTGTGGAGTTGCAGTGATTTTTTCGGTGGTGGCTCTGATGACTGGTTGTAATCAGACAGACGCAGCAAAACCTAACGCAGAATCAAATACTGCACGGGTAAAAAAACTGCCAAAAATGAAATTTCACCGGCCCGAGAGTTTTCCAGTGGCGGTTGCAAGGTTAAGTGAAATTCATGAGGTCATTGTTTCGGATAACCCTTTGCCTGATCCAAAGGTATTTCAGGTTGTCGAGGTGATTCATGGTTCAGGAGCCGGCGCACATTCGCACTATCATCTGGCCAGTAACCCAACCGATCACAGTCACGGCCACGATCATGCAGACCAAGAGTCGAATGAAAAAAAACATGAGGTGGAGGTGGATGTGATCACTGAGATGACTGACATCGTAAAGTGGATGCCAGATATCGCGGGTGATACTGATATGGATAAAGACCTTTGGAGTTCCGTCAAAACGGAGTCAGGGGACTTTCAATCCCAATTGCGAGATGCCTTGTCCGAGGTGAACGGTCGGCAGGAGCAACGAAAAGCAATTCAAGCAATGGCAAACAAGTTGCTTACTTTTACAGAATCCATGGCAGCGATTGCGAAAGAAATGGATGACTCTGATCCTGGAAATCATGAATCACAGGAAGAATAAACAATGTTTGAATATTATATCGCCGGTGCTGGACTGCGACTTTCACAGGTCATTATCTACTCTTCCTTGTGGATTGTCAGCGGTTGCTTGATCGCTGCCGTTTTTCGATGCATGGTCGGTGCCGAGAAAACGCGGCGGATCTTTGCTAATGGATCGCGTTGGGGCGTAGCTGCTGGGTGGTTGATAGGAATGCTCCTGCCAGTTTGCTCGCTGGGAGTAATTCCAATTGTCAGGGAGTTGCACCGAGCCGGTGTGAAGCGAGGGACGATTGTTGCTTTTGGATTGACTGCACCTCTGTTTAATCCAATGTCGGTGCTTTACGGGCTGACCCTCTCGGATCCGATCGCAATCTTATCTTTCTCGTTATGTGCGTTAGTGATTGTAAGTGTTGTGGGGTTTTTCTGGGATCGGTTTTCTCCTGTAACCGAAGATGAAATTCCTGTTGATGAAAAGCTTCCAGTTCCCGGGATCAAGCGAACGGTCGCTGTAATTTATTCTGCCTCGCGTGAGTTGGTGGGGCCGACGATGATCTACATTTTGATTGGGATCGCCGGTTCAGTGCTTCTAGCAGTTATCCTGCCGAAGGGGTGTTTGCAGAGTCAAGTAGAGCGCGATAACATTTTCGCGCCAATTATCATGGCGGTCATGGCCACGCCGATCTATTCAACTCCCCTGCTTGCGATGAGTCAGATTGGTGGAATGTTTCAACATGGGAATTCGATTGGGGCTGCTTTTTCGCTTCTCATTCTTGGTGCTGGTGCAAACATTGGTCTGCTTTGTTGGTTCGCCAGAACCTACGGGGTTCGAAAAGTTCTCGCTTTTTGTTTGCTGTTGGTGACGATCACCGTTGGGCTCGCCTATGCCATTGACAAACCGCTTTATCCCAAAGGAATTGAACCAGCAGGTCATTCACATGCCTTTGATGTATATACTCATCCTTTCTTTATGCAATCTGGAGGCCTGGTTGAGGTCGCGGTGAGGAAGGGAAAAGACTTTTATGTTGCGAACGAAGTGGGGGCCACTTTTATTCTCCTCGGCATGGTTATGCTTGGGGCGTTGCTATCCATTGTCGGTCGCAAGGTAGATTTTGAATCTTGGTTTACTCAGGGCGTTTCCTCTGAGAGTCGTTTTGACATTATCGTGCCGGGCTGGATTCTAGGCATAGTTTCAGTTGGTGCTCTTGTGATCGCGAGTATCGTGGGTTGTTACCTGTATTACCCCGGGCCAGATGAGTTGCTTGCGGACTTCTTTAGCGTTCATGCGGAAACCGTTTTGACGGCAAAAACCCAGGAATGGGAAGCGGCGGAAAAGTGGATTGCGTATTCTGATGACCTTTCTAGACGTCTTGAAGTCGGTGTATTCCTTCGTCGGGGAAGTCTTGATGAGTTTATGACGACTAAGGCAAAGATCTACCGAGAAAAATTAGATATCCTGCGTGAGTCAGTAGAATCGAAAAATGTTGAAACAGTTGGCTCCAATGCAATGGAGCTTCACGAAGCCTATCGTCGAATGAGTACAGCGTTTCGAGAATAGTTAAATGAGAATTGTTTACGAAGACTCAAGACGGCGACTCCATGTTGCTCAGGTTTAGACTCGACCTGAGATTTGCCGCCGAACAACTTTGTTTTGAGAGTTGTTTTATTGAGTAGATGGTGTTTTGTTGCAGGCTGGGATTTTCCATTTCCTGCTGTTGGGATAAAGATGGCGCTGGATCTATGCTTGACGAGCCAAATCAACTAACTCGAGAAACTGCAGTTCGCAACGAATCCTGCGACTCAGCAACAAAGGGAAGGGTTCAGGGGCCGTACGGTTATTCGCTAGTTGGTGAGTATTCTCGAATTCTACTGCTGTTAGTTTCTCTTCCCTTAACCGTTTGGTTGCTCCAGTTGGTGACGCGGCAAGGCGCTTCTGCAAGTCCAATGGTTGCTGCCCTCGTGCTCGTGGCTTCTCTGTTGTGTGAGCGGGGAGGCAAGGGATTCAGGGCTTTTCTAGTGGTGGCAATGGCCGTTAATGTGTTTTCTTCAGTAATTAATCCTAACGAATTTTTAATCAAGCCGGATGCTTATAACCCGCTGGCAATGCCAAATGTGATCTTGTTAGTTTGCTTGGCTGTTGCAGGGTATTTTGAAATTGTAAGTGTATTCAAGTATAGCGCTCGCCCCGCCCTGATTAAGTTACTTTGGTTGGGGGTAGTTTTAATTCCAGGGCTTGTGTACGTCATTGGGGTACCGTTGGGTGCGGCGTGGCTGGAGGCGATGGCGGAAGGCGATGGTCGCGTCAATGTAAGAGATCCAAATTGGACGATGGTAAAGGAGATCGCCCTCCGGTGTGCAAAATTTAGCGTGTTTCTGGTTTTCACATACATTGGCGCCTGTTCCGGCAGTTTCCTTAATGTTGTGGCTTACTGCATTCCGCGAGGAGAGGCCATTGCTCTCCGGAATTCCAATTGTCCAGTCTGCAAAAATAAAATATTTCGCAAAGACAATCTTCCGATTTTTAGCTATATCAATTTGTCAGGGCATTGTCGAAGTTGTCAGTCACCGATTTCAGTACGGTACTTGATAGTGGAGCTGTTGATTGCGTCAGTTTTTGGTTCGCTGTTTTTGTTTGAGCTTGTCACCGGAGCAGCCAATGTTCCCTGCATGAAAAGCATGTCTCACGCCGGTGTCCTGTGGGTTGTATTGTTCCCTAAATGGAACCTTATAGGAATTTACTTTTATCATTGCCTTTTCGCTAGTTCGGTGGTTGTGTTGGCATTAATTGAGTGGGACGAAAAACAACTTGGTTGCCGATTTTCTTTTTCCATGATCCTGCTATTTTTGATGGCTGCAACCTTCTATCCTCCTTTGCAACCGATCGTGGCTCCTGAGTTGACTGTGTCCTGGTTGGGACCGGTTGGTGAGGTGGCTCAATTGGGAAAACTGGTTTTAGGAGGTCTGTGCGGCGCTGTTTTGGGGTTCACCGTGGTTTCGTTTAAACGGCAATCGAATCGCTCAACGTTTATTCCTGCGATGGCCCTCTCAGGAGTTGTGCTCGGTTGGCAATCTGTGATGCACATCTTTTTAATATTTCTGGCGTTGCAACTTATTGTTTGCTGTTTTTCACGGTTTCGCACTTTATTGTCGGCTTGTCCTTCTTGTGTTCTGTTGGTGGCAATCTGGGTGCACCAGCCGTTTTGGAATGACCTTTTATTGCGATTTTCGATGTGAAAATGGGTGTTGTGAAGGTGTTTTTAACCCCGATGACCGCTAAACCTTTGCTTTTCGGGGTTAGGGGACGCTATCAAGCTGTATTTTCGATCTCTTTGACGTGGACGCGAACTCATGGTCTCGGTACTCTTAGGCTGCCACGAGGCGTTTCATTTAATCGGTTTATTGCGGGTGCAACGTATTTCGTTTGTCCCGAAACTCATTTATGACTAAGCGTTTTTTCTCGCTCCACGTTCCAGTATTTGGAAGCGTAGCGATGGTGCTGTTATGCACTGTCTTTTTCTTATTGCCTTTCGCGTTGCGCGGTGCTCGTCTTGGCCTCAACGACATGCAAAACAATGTCGCGGATTGGTTGCCGGACGATTATACAGAAACCAAAGAGTTGGGAGAATTTCGGAAATATTTTTATGGTGGCGATCAATTTGTTTGTGTCAGTGGGCCGTGGTGTAAAGAGGGCGATGCGAGGTACACAAATTTTCTGCGGAAGCTCCGTGAGGAATCTCAAGAATATGAGAAGATTTTCAAAGATACCCAGAATGATGAAGAGGTCGAGGCGCATCGCAAAGGTGATGAATTAGGTTTGCTCTATGACGGCAATTTCCATGAAGACTGGGGCGAGCAACAAGAGAAATGGCTTCGAGGGCGAAATGGGAAGTGGTACTTTATCAACCGTCGTGGAGAATTGTATCAATGGGAAGGCCAAAACAATGTCGTTGAAGGCGGGAAGCGTTTCTTCGAACGCATTGTAAAGGGTAAGAACAAGGCTTCGGGGAAGTTTATTCGTACTTTCGGGGCACCACCAGATGATGCGAAGGGCGTTGAAAATGAATTCTATAAGAATCCTGAAAAACTCTGTTGTCGACCGTTCCAGTCAGTTATTTCAGGGCCGGATGTCTTTGAGCAAATGGCTGGTCCTAATGGGACTTTAAGAATTGGAGGTTTGAGCGAAAATGATCTCAGTACCATTGAGGCAAAGATCGAAGCTCACAAGCGGCTGACGGGTTCACTTTACGGGCCAACACCCTCGAAAGACTTTACTTGGACTTTCGATTCTTTGCTGGCTCAGGTTGATGAGCCGCTGCGAACGCAGCTTCGTTCGACAGACTTGCATCGCGAAGTGTTCGATGAGTTCATTGAAGAACAACTGAGCAAAAATTTCGGCGGCGATATTGAGGAGTTGAAAAATGCGACCTCCACGAAGAAGTTGGAGGTTTGGTATTGGATGTGGTACAAGCTGCAAATTGAACCGCCTGCCCGTCAAACTTGCTTCATTGTTACGCTGAACGAGCCGGTAATTAATGAATTGGCTCGTGCGGTTGGCCGGCCGATGCTTGGAAAAACGAGGGGGCGGATTCTTGAATTGGCTACGGGTGAATGTGGAATTGAGGCTGCCAATTTGCGAATAGGCGGGCCGCCAAGTGATAATGTTGCAATCGACGAAGAAGGTACAAGCACGCTGCTACGTTTGGTCAGTCTTTCTTTGATCATCGGATTCAGTCTCGCTTATTTCAGTTTTGGCAGCATTCGCGTTGCGATGATGCTCTTTTTCGTGGGTGGGACAGCGGCGATTTCGAGTTTGTCGTTTGTGTGGTTTGGCGGGCAAACCATGGACGCCATTTTAATGTCGATGCCATCGTTGGTTTACGTGCTGGCTCTTTCAAGCGCGGTCCACATTGTTAACTACTATAGCGACGCCTGTTACGAAGACGGCCCTGATTTGGCAGTTGAAACTGCTGTGAAACACAGTCTTTTCCCCTGTACTCTGGCTGCCTTCACAACTGCTTTGGGTTTGATTTCACTTACTACTAGTAACCTGACGCCGATTTATAAGTTCGGTTTGTTTTCTGCAATTGCGACTATGGCGACAGTCGTTCTTTTGTTTACCTATCTGCCAAGTGCCCTGACCGTTTGGAAACCAGGTTACAAAAAAAGGAGCCGAGAAGACTTAGCAAAAGAGTCTGGCTTGACCGCCGCGGTTGCACGGATTTGGGAACGAATTGGAAACTGGGTGGTGGACCATCATGCCGTCGTTACTGTTACTTCGGTAGTGCTGTTGGCCTTTTTCGCCGTGGGGGCGACAAAGATTCAAACATCCGTGCATTTGCTCAAACTGTTTGATAAAGACGCAAAAATTCTTCACGATTATGCGTGGATGGAGGAGAATCTTGGTGAGCTTGTTCCCGCGGAAATACCAATTGGTGTTGATTTAAGTGCACAGAAAGAACCGTTTCTAGCACGGCTCAGGGCCGAACAATTGGCCGCGGTTCCGAAGGACAGTGATGGGGAGCCGGTCGAGGATTTCTCGCTCGTTTTCAGTGACGAGCAACGTATGGCCTATGACCTCAAGTATTCAATGCTGGAGCGAATGGAGTTGTCGGAGCGAGTCCGGGAGCAACTTGAGTTTTATTTCGGTCCGGACGGAATGGGCATTGTTGGCTCTGGTATGTCAACGGACATGTTTGCTCCGTTATTCCGGATTGAGTCTGATGAAGAATCTATTGAGCGGAAAAGTTATAGCTCCCAGCTCTACAGTAAACGCGATGAGATGTTGGCACAGGCTTATCTCGCTGAGGTTGGTAAGTCAAATTTGAAGCGAAATGATCGCGAACAAGACCTGGCTGACCCCAGTCGAGCTGGAAGAGAATTGTGGCGAGTCAGTATCCGTTTGGCGGCGTTAAATAATGTGGATTATGGGCAGTTCGTGAACGATCTGAAGTCGGTGGTTGAGCCAATAATGGCTGCTTACCGGGACCGAACTACAATTTTAAGAAGGCTTCAGGATGTAGACGGAATTGAATCCCTCGATAGTGCGAATGTGTTATTGATTGGGCCGGATCCATCAGGCGCCCCTGAAGACGTCCGAACGCAAGTTGCCAATGGAAAATCACTTGGTGAGATCATTGATCAATCAATGATCTATTCACAAACGCTCAAGTCCATCTTAGAGAATCGTGGATTTAAAAACGCGCTCAAGTCCAAGGGAAAGAAAAGGTACTTTTGGTTAAGCGATGGCGATGTCTTTGATGTCAACTTGGAAGATAGCCCCGAGGTTGTTGAGAAAAAAGCGGCGAATAATCTTAAGTTTATCAACCAATTCGACTGTATTATTCGAATTGATGAAATCCCTGCCTATACGGTGGTTGAGAATTTAATCGCCGGCTCGGAGACGGCGGAAAAAAAATTAATCGACTTTCGCGAGCACCGCTTCGATGTTGATCCCATAACCAAACTTCCGCTTGCTGGGATGAAGACGGCAAAAGAATTGAAGGACAATGGCCGTCAAGAAATCGATGTGACGGCAATGTATACAGGAATCGTTCCGATTGTATACAAAGCTCAGCGATCGCTGCTCGAGAGTCTGATTCAGAGTATCGGGCTTGCGTTTATCATGATTTCGGTAGTTATGATGATTTTGTTACGGGATTGGCGATCCCCGTTAGGGCCAGGGAATTTACTCAATGTCCGGGGCGGCATGGCGGCAATGTTGCCAAACGTGTTTCCCGTGGTTGTCATTTTTGGCTTTATGGGGCATATGAACAGTTGGTTTGGTGGGAGCGTGGATAGTTTCCTAGTTGATATTGGTTCGATGATGACCGCGAGTGTTGCGATGGGAGTTGCGGTGGATGATACGATCCACTTTTTAAACTGGTACCGTAATGCCCTCGCTCAGGGATACCGTCGGAAGGAAGCGATCAAAGTGGCCTATTCGCGTGTGGCGACGGCAATGACCCAGACTACTTTGATAGGTGGCTTGGGTTTGGCAGCATTTGCCCTAAGTACCTTTACACCGACTCAGCGGTTTGGCGTTCTGATGCTATTTCTATTAGCCGCCGCATTGGTTGGCGATTTGATTTTTCTACCAGCTATTCTCGCCGGTCCACTCGGTAAGTTCTTTGGTAAAGAACGCCCTCTGTCCGAGGTCCAGTTAGATGTTGAGACGAGCGAACCTAAGTTGCTAGTTGTTGGTGAAGTTGCTATTGATTCGTCTCAGAATTTGCCTGAAATAGAGGGCAGTGCTGAACGGCATCGCCGGATAGAATAGGCGTGGTTTTGATAGCCTGATGAGATCTGAGTAGATTTGGATGGGCGGGAATTAATTTTTCCAATAAGCCGATACGTTGCACGAACAGCTAACTGTGCAATGTTAGTGTTACGCGAGGGAGTCATTTGGAAAAGGTTCGTTTTGCTTGTCCACGGTGTCAAACGGTCATGCAGACGGGAAGCGATCGAGTTGGATATGACGTCGCTTGTCCGCACTGCTCGCACCGATTTACGCTGATTGCGCCAGAATCCGACAATGATGTGAATTTCAGAGAGGCTAGGGCTCGGCGCCGAGCAAATACTGTTGGGAGTAGCGGACCCACAACCTCTCGTGCCCCAATTCGGTCTGGTCCCCGGGCTACGATTTCGGTCGATTGCTCCAAAACGAAAGAAGCCGCAAATGGTTCTTTCGAAAAGAAAATTCTCTATGCGCCACCGATAGAAAGTGCCCGCAATCCTACCGTAGGTTTTTGTTGTCCATACTGCCGAACTACCAAACGTCCTAAATTACAATCGAAGGTTTCAGTTATGGGGTGGGTGATTTTCACAGTCTTGCTGCTAACGACATGTGTTCTTTCACCTATAGGTTTGTTGGTGCGTGACTACTATCGAATCTGTTCGCAGTGCAAAATTACACTGGGCTCAAATTGATGGCTGAGATGCAAATTGTGATTAATCATCATAATTAATAGGCACGCGACGATTTACTCGAGAGCTTTCATTGGCGCTTACGACAATTTTCATGGCGCGGTAAGCGTCTTCGGGGTCGGTTGTTTTGCGAATTAAACTTGTGACTGCGCGGTAGAACCTGTCGAGCATTTGTTCGCCTACTCCGCGTTCAGAATCGAGGGATTCGGTATGTTGTCCAGCGTCGTCAAACCATACGAGGTTGGAGGGGAGGTCGATAAATGCCATGCCGTTTTCGCAGCAAACCTGTACGGAAGCTGGGCGTTTGAAGGAAAGTGCGTCTGGCCATCGCTCTGGGATGTAGTGCCCAACGCTTAACTGTGCTTGAGGCGCAAAGCCCGATGTTTTTCCTTGAGGTCCGTCGATTTCATTTGGCGGGAACTGCAGGCTAATCATCTGATAAAACAGGTCTGTTTTTTCGTCGTGCTGTTCGTGTATCGCACTAATCACCGAGATGGGGTCAGAATTGACAAGATAGCGACACCAATCAGCCAGCTCCATCAAATGTCGCCATGCGAGCGGGCAGTATTCCCCTCTGCGCCGAGAGTCGGATTGGCTTTCCATGGGCATACGTTCGTGGCAGAACAAAAGCCGAGGGGGTCCGAGTCGAGTCGCTATCAGTTCCTTAAGGCGAATTGTCGCGGGAGCATGTCGACGCGGTAATTCGGCCATGAACGCAACACCGGAAGCTTCGATTCTCTGCCGGATTTCTAAAGCCTGCCCTTCAGAAACATCCAAGGCAGCGGAGCTATAGACTGCCTTCCCGGCTTCACAGGCAGCTAAAATTGGAATCGGACCGTACCAGTCAGGGGAAAGTACCAAAACGGCATCGATATCATCACGCTCAACCATTGCGCGAAACCCATCCATTGGAATGGCATCGAATTCCTTGGCGACCTGGATTGACTTTTCAGCAACCTCGCAGCAGATCGCATGGACATCAAACCGGTCTGATAGTGCCATGAGAGCGGGCCGGTGTCTGGCTTGCCATTGATCACCAAGTCCAATTAACCCAACACGCAGTTTCATTTGGAATTTTCGGTTGAGCCGGTTGCAACTTGTTTACGACGACAGCGTGGATTGTATCAACTCTTTGTCGAAATCCCAAAAGAAATAATTCATGGCTTTAATTTGCCGGCTTTACAAACATGATTGATTTCCATGAGATCTGAGAATTTGTAACGTTATCACGGATTGAATCGGGATTGACGGTTTTTGTGGAGATTCATTGGCTGGAGTTCGGGTTGCGCCGGATAGGGCCGTCCTTTTCCTTCTTAGTAGGGTCGTCGGGACAATTTTAAAATTCATTACAACCTGATAACTCATGGCGATCCCGTGGGTCTGCCTCGCCAGTGGTGTGGGAATTTCGGAACGTAAGGGTAACGCTGTGGATCAAAAAAAATGAATGCGAATTGTTGGCCTCATTGAAAATTGAATCGGTTGGCATGTGTCTGAGGCGTCGATAACAATTTCGTCATCGCCAAACACCCCACGGATAGTTAAATCGGGGCCGGACTGTTCAGTTCCGGTAAACACCTCATGGATGGAGGAAGAAATGAAGCAAGTCTTAATCTTTTTGTCGGCTGCACTAGTTTTGTTTGCAGTTGAAACCGCTAACGCACAAGAAACACTTGATTACGCCACGGCGTACAAGAATGCTCAGGCCGGCGATAAGCCATTGCTTGTTTTGGTAACTGCGAAATGGTGTCCGCCATGCCAGTCGATGAAGAAAAATACAATTCCTCAGTTGCTAAAGAAGTCCGCCTTTAAAGGCTATCACTACACTAACATCGATCTTGATACAGACTCAAAAGTTGCTAGTCAGTTAATTGGTGGCAGAGGTGTTCCACAGCTTATCTTGTTTGAAAAAAAGAACGGAAAGTGGACCCGTAAATTCCTAAGTGGATACAATTCCGTCGCCAGCGTTGAGAAGTTTGTAAAAATACCTGCAGTTCGAACTGCGGCTTTAGATACGCCGGCGGTTAGTAAGAAGTAGATAATAAAAGCGTCCTAAGTTTACGTGAATTTATTCGGCGCACTTGCCCAATTGGGGAGGTGCGTTTTTTATTTAGGAATCTTCTAAATTGAATCGAATTTCCATATCAGACTTAACTGTTTTAGGATGGGGTACTTTTAAGTAGCTAATTAACGAGGTACTCTAAACGCCAGCCTTTTTGATTTAACTAACCTTGGCGAGGCCAGTCCCGTTGCTTGCCGCTTCTTTTCGTGAAAATTTCAATTGTAATTCCTGTTCTTAATGAAATTGGTCTGATCAGCCATGCTGTTGAGCGGGCATGGTCTAGCGGAGCTGATCAAGTCGTTGTGGCAGATGGAGGCAGCACCGACGGAACCTTGGATGAGTTGCCTAGTCTCAATTGTGAATTTGTGCGGTCCCCCTCGGGGCGGGCGATTCAAATGAATAATGGGGCAAAAATTTGCAACGGTGACACTCTCGTTTTTCTTCACGCT
>CALKNI010000158.1 GCA_938091115.1 uncultured Pirellulaceae bacterium
TTATGAAATTTTATTCGAGCCTAAGTTCTTCCCGAATTCGGAGGCTCAATCGCCGGTTTTTGGCTGAAAAGCGGTCAGATTAATGATTTTCCAATCGTGCCTGAAGCGGCAGGCCAAAACCTCGTTCGAATCGTGTTGGTCGAAACCAGGTAAATGATTAGGATCAACTCCTAGTCTTTTTAAATTACTGCGGACGATTGGTTGGGAATGGATGAACGCGGAGAAGAATCATTTAGGCGCTTTGACCGGAATGAGGTTTTTTGCGGCAATGGCGGTCGTGGTGGGGCATTTGGTAGCCGACCACAATCTTGATGGATCGGGCCGGTTCGGATTGACGTCGTATACGACGGTACTCGGAGGCGCGGCTGTTTCCTTCTTTTTTGTTCTGTCCGGTTTTATTCTTACCTATGTTTATAAAGATCAGCTTACCTACACGCGTGTTCCCAAGTTTTATTTCAAGCGTTGGGCTCGAATCTGGCCTCTTCACTTCGTCTGCTTGATCGTGACGATTTACGTCGTAGGGATGGCCACCATTGACTATGAAATGTTGGCAGTGAATTTAGCGCTGTTACAAAGTTGGGTTCCTGATTCAAAATGGGTTTTTTCTTTTAACGGTGTGTCTTGGAGCATTTCGACTGAAATGTTCTTCTATTTTATGTTCCCTTTCTTTTTGATCGGTGGGCAAAAGCGTTTTTGGATTAAGTACGTTCTTCTCTGGCTCGTCGTGTTAGCCGCCGTCAAGGGAATACAGATCCTGGATAACCAACCTGCCTGGGCCAGTTATGATCTTGAGCGCGTTTGCCATGTTAATCCGTTCTTGAGGTTGCCCGAATTTTGCACGGGGATGGGCGTAGGGTTTATTTTTTTTAATCGTGAATCGCAGCGCTCTCGTTCGTCATTCACTCATTCGGTAGTTGAAATTACAGTGCTTCTGTTGATCCCGGGCTTTTCTTGGGTGATGCGAGAATATCGAGTCGTTGGTGAGGTGAGGCACGCTGACTGGGGTGGTCCGGCGATGGCATTGTGGGTGCAATACACGGCGATGGTTTTTGTTTTTGCAATTGTGATTTACGTTTTTTCAAGATCTCAAGGGATCTTATCTAAATTTTTAGGCAGTCGTGCCGTGGTGTTCCTGGGCGAGATTAGTTTCGCTCTCTATATGATTCACTGGACCGTGATCATTGCGGTTGAAAGGCAATACGATTGGTCACTGGCAAATTACTCACCGTTGGCGGTCGCCGGTTGTGTCATCGTGATGTCTGTAAGCCTTGCCGCGTTGTTATATAAGTTGGTCGAGATGCCTGCCAAAAACGCATTACTTAGTCTTTACAGTCGGCAATTCAAAAAAGCGGCGATGACGTTTCCATTGGAATGGTATCGCTGTTTGAAAACTCCTGTGTTCTGGAGTTGCTGGATTTTACTTGCGGGCTGCGCCCTAATGATTGACTTCAACCATCAGCCAATTTCGACGGCGGACGATATTATCAAGGCGAGTCACGCACCGTATCGCGATGTGGAATTTGGTAACCATATTCGTTTGATAGGAGCGGAGGCAGCAGCAATGAAGGATGGAATTCGCTTAGGATTGGTTTGGAGGAAGCAGAAGGATCTGGAGCGAACACGATTTCTTCACTTGTGCGATGAAGATGGAAAAGTACTAGGGCAGCTCTCTCCGGAGAAAAAACTGTTTGACCGGGCGAATTCCTCGGAGTTGTTTGTTGAAACGCTCTTTGTGCCAAACGATAAACTAAGTGATACGCGAATTGTAAGTGTTGGAATCGGGTTTTATTCAGAAAAAGAAAATCCGGAAACTGGCAGGGTTTATCCGATGTTAGTGGCCAAAAAAGGCCCTGTTGGGATGGATCGGTGCCGATTAAACATTGTTGTTCCAGAGCAAATGAACAATTTGCGAAAAGAAATGGCGAAATTAAATAAGCAAAAGAAATGACTCGCTGTCATTTGGGTTGGCCAATTCTAAATCGTTCTGGGAATCGAGGCCCGTTCGAAAATTTACTTTTGTATTGCCTCTTCGATGCAATACAAATTCCGTTTGCCGCGAAGAAATAGCTGGTTGCCGACAATTGCCGGAGAAGCATCTATTTCTTCAGTAAGCGAGTTGGTTGAGACAATTTCAAAGTTGGTGGAGTTCTTAATGACGAGTGAGGTGCCTTCTCTCGAAGTGAGAAAGATAAAATCTTTCGTTGCCACCGGCGATCCATACATTTGCTTTAGCTGAGGTAAACGAATTGGAAGCGGGTATCCTTCTTCGGTTTTAAAAATTGGCTTGCCCGATTCGGCATTGAAGCAGTTGAGGATCGCGTTGAGAGACTTAGTGAAGTAGATTCTGTTTCCTGTAACCAGTGGAGAGGGGACATAGGGCGTGTGTCGTTCGATACGCCATTTGATCGGCTGCTGAGGGCCAACTGGCGAATCGTTAATTATTCCTCTAGATCGAAGATTGATAGAGAATGCGTCATTCCCTTGGTAGCCACCCATGCATATCACGTGGTCTTTATACCGAACAGGGCAGGGGATGGCATTGAGTGTTGTTCCCATCGTTTCCCAAATGATATCTCCGGTTTCTAGGTTGTAGCTTCGAACAGCCTTGGTGCCATTGGTAATCAGCTGAGTCTTGCCATCAATCGGGACGATCAAGGGTGTCGCCCATGTGGTTGGCTCGTCTCTTCGATTCTTCCAAATGGTGGTGCCGTTGTTGCTATTGAGTACGAAAACTTCAGACTGATCCTCCTGATCCCACATGATTACAAGTTTGCCATCGTGATAGACTGGAGAGACAGCCTCTCCCCATCCTCGCCTGGTTCGCATTTGACCTAGATCTTTTTTCCAAATCAAATCCCCTTGTAAGCTGAGGCAGAAAATACCGTATGAACCGAAAGAGACATACAGTCGTTTGCCATCCGTCGTAGGGGACGCGGCGGCGTAAGTCGTGGAGGGGTGTCGGCCTTCGAAGGGGACAGATTCGGCCACGACCCTTTTCCATAAGACGTCACCGTTTCGGCGATCGAGGCTCCAGACAACAAATTCAAATATTTGATTGGAGGGAACCGTCTTTGCTTCGGGGTGTAGAGGCGCAGAACGGAACCCGCGGCGGTTGGTTTCAACAGCTGACAATATGAATACTTGATTCTTCCAGATAACGGGCGTGGAACTGCCTTCGCCTACGATTGGAAATTTCCAACGAATATTGGTTTGATCGTTCCAGCGAATTGGCGGATTTCCAGTTGATGCAACTCCGGTTGCGTCGGGCCCCCGCCATTGGTGCCAGTTGTCCTGTTTAATTTGATTGAAATCCTGTCCGCGAATGCAGACTGAATCACTCGCGATAAATTCTGAAGCGACGGGTAGGCAGATTGAAATCAATAGGATGGCGGTGAATTGTCTAATCATCATGGGTTGAGCAGACTGCTGATTTCCAATGGTTGTGGAGATGAACTCTCGAAATGCTTTTGGCTATCGAGTACTCGCGCTTGTTTCCTGGTGAAGTTCAGCCATCAGTGTTTCAATGCCCTCGTCAATGTCGTCTCCAAGCACTTCTTTGTATCGGATTACTCCGTGTTGATCGATCAGATAGACGGTTGGCCAGCCTTCGACATTCCATCTTTTCGAGATAGGTCCTCGTGTTCCCCGAGGGCCATTCCAGAAATGCCGCCAACTTAAATTTTCACTGCGTACGGCATCAATTGCGGTCTGTTTATTGGCATCGCTATTGACTCCGAGCAGTACGAATGGCTGATCGGAAAGATTCTGCGTCAGTTCCTGTTCGTGACCGTACATGGCGCGACAGGGAGGACACCAATGTCCCCAAAAATCAAGCATCACCACTTTGCCGCGATAGTCACTTAGTTTGAAGGGAATTCCATCAAGGTCTTCACCTTCAATTTCGGGTACAGTCATACCAACTTGTAACTGAGTCAACTCAAACAATTCGCTTCCGGCTTTTTCACCAAATGTTTCTCGACCTTGATATTTTAAATCACCGTACTGTTGAATGACGGATTCTAAAATAGCAGCCGTCTTTTGATTTTGGGCATCGGTGCGTTGAGAATTTATGTAGGCAAGCTGTTCGGAAGGGAGTCGTTCCGCAACCTGGGGGTTGATGGCAATGGTTTTTCGAAACAAGGGAAGCTGGCCAAGGTATTGCGAGTAGTTCAACATTACGCTTGCTTGCACGGGCCCCGGTTTTGCTTTCTCAATCATCAGATCGAACCATCGTTCAACATCTGAGCTTGGGACCTCTTGCTTTAATGACTCCGCAATTTTAGACAGTTTGACCCGATCTGAATAACGGTTCAGTAAGAACTCCATCGCGTCACGTTTTAAATCGCCTTTTGTTTGGCCGACAACGAAGAGGGTCGCATTGAAGGAAGCCTTTGTGTCTGGATAAGATTTGGCGAGTTCTAGGAAACGTTTTCCAAACTCGGTCGATGGATCTTTGGTTGCCAGAATCCTTATTTGATCATCTTTGGATTCTACGGTAGCAATTTCGTCTCGTAGCGCCTTAACTGACTTTTGAAATTCAGCCTGCAAGGCATCGTATTCCGTCTGTGCTTTTGCTTCCAAGTCCTCCTTGTCCGATGGGAGGGTAACAGGAGATGGCGCTTCTGGTTTGACTGCGGCAATAGCTGTTTTTGCTGCGGGCGGTGCCGTGGAGTCATTTATTGCCTTGTTTACTTTAGCTTGATCGGTACAGCCTGCGATCGAAAGTGTGCACGCTAAGCAAAGTAAACTACGAACCATAACGAACTCCCACCTTGTTGATTTATTATCCATTTGTTCCAGCTTTTGTATTTCAGATACTCGTCAGAGACGTTCATCGAGTTCTGATTATATCAGACAAAACTAAATATGCGTGCTTGAATTTGGATCGTGATTCTACGAGGAATTACTTTGGTGATCGATGATGGGATTGGATAATTCAGAATTGCCAAACGTACTTAAAATGGTAGTTACATGAGGAGTAGCATCGTCAGTGATAATTACTGCAAAAATCATCGGTTAAATCACATTAATTAGGGGGTTTTGTTCGGGACGGCGGATCGAGTTTGAGTGATGGCAATTTCTGAAAATCTCTGTTGGTAAGCTACCGTCGCGGGCGAAAATTTCAATGGTCCTGCTAGAATGGGTGCAAGGCGGTATATTTTGTGATTGCCCGCGTTTTGAGGTCCCCCAAGTTACTTGATGTCATGGAAGCGTTGTACAGCCAAGGTTCTGATCCGATGAGCAGTTTGTCTCATCTCGTTGGTCTAGTTGTTGTTTTATTTCTCTCGGTTCCGATGGTCATTAGCGCGCGTCGCTCGTGGTCAACGTTCTTGTTCACAATGCAATTCGCGGTTGCAAGCGTGCTGTTGCTCACAATCAGTTCGGTCTTTCATATGATGGTTACCGGAACGCCTGCCCGGGAATTGATGCTCCGATTAGACATTACCGCTATTTTTGTTTTGATCGCCAGTACTTTCACTGTCTTGCATGGTATTTTGTTTACGGGTTGGAAGCGGTGGGCAATCATCAGTTTGTTGTGGGCCATTTCAATCGTTGGTGCAGCGTTGCGGTGTTTGTTTTTTCAAGGAATTCCCGGATATGTTGGTGATGGAATCTTTTTGCTAATGGGTTGGATCGGTGCTTTCTCAGCTTTTTTGCTTTGGAAGGATTACCGCTGGCGCGGTGTTGGCCCGGTGGTGATTGGAGGAGTTTGCTATACGGTGGGCGCACTGATGAATACCTTCGATTGGCCTCAGCCTCTACCGGGCATTTGGGGGGCCCATGAAACGTTCCACCTGTTTGTGTTGGCCGGTTTGGGAACTCATTGGGCATTGGTTTGGAGTATTGCTGACGGTTCATTTCAACGCCAGTCGCAAGCTTCACCGGAGGCTCGAGAACCTTTGATCACAGTTCAAGATTCGACGTTATAGCTCCAGTAACCGGGATTAGTCATTCCAGCGGAAGATCGCAAGTGCGATCACAAACGGAATAACACTCCATGCTCCGATGACAGCAATTTCTGAAGTGAGTGAAGTAATCGACTTTCCGTCCATCATCAGAGCTCGTAAAGCATCGATCACAGGGGTCAATGGTAGCAGTTTAATTGCCGGTTGAACAATCTCAGGGAATCGTTCATATGAGAAGAAGATACCACTGAGGGTCCACATCGGCAGCATCACTAGATTCATGAGGCCCGATGCTGTCTCCATCGTATTGGCTCGTGAGGCGACGAGTAATCCAATTGCTGCGAACTCGATAGCGCCAAGAATGATGACAAGTAAAATAGAGAACCAGTTTCCATAAACTTGGACACCGAATAAAAAGTACGAGAAGACGATCAAGAGGATGATCTGAGGGATCATGAACACTAACCGGCTTGTCATCATGGCAATGAGGAAATGAGTTCTTCGCATTGGTGTCGCCATCAGTCGTTTGAGGAGTTTGCGGATCCGCATATCAACGATTGCATAACCTACTCCCCAAAGTCCACCTCCCATCAATCCCATTGCCAGTAATCCGGGCACCAAGAAATCGACATAGCTATTTCCAGGTTCAGTAAAAATAATATCATTTGACTCAATCACGTCTTCCCGGCCCTGCTCGGTTTGCAGTCTCTGATCAACTATGTTCCTTGACGCCACACTTCCCGGTCGCACGGGGTCATACTGATATTCAATGTTACGAGTTTGTCCATCAATCGCAGTGATCATCAGTGTTGTCTTACTCAAACGGAGACGTTCTATCGCCTCCTCCCGGGAGACAATGGAGGTTTGCAACTGGCCATCCCTCTCAAGCCACTCCGACAGCATTGCTGATTTTGGTCCGGTGACAATGTCGACTTGGAACACTTCGACCGGTTTATTTCGAAACGCAACGCCGAGCACGACGACCATTAGGACCGGGAAAAAATAAACCCAAAATACTGCTTCCGGTCGACGCACAAATTCGCGTAGTCGGGCGGTAGTAATTGCAAGGATTGGATGAGAGAGCTTCATGTGCCGTTTTCAGTTGGTAGGTATTGTTGGCATTTTTAATTATTCAAAGATGAAAAATTTTGAAATGGGAATCACTAAGATTTATCCCAGTAACGATTTCAGTCATCGGGATGAATGAGATGCCGCCCGGTAAGGTTTACGAAGACATCCTCGAGGCTCGCGTGTCGCGTTGATAAACTGGCGAGAGAGATTTGTTGCTCCGCGAGACAGTTAATCAACGCTGGTAAGACGGTGTGAGGTTCGGATGCGGTAATGTGATAATTTGCCTGTTCGTGATCCACTCGCTCGACGGTTGGTAACGATTGGAGCAATGGAACATCGAGCGTAGTGTTTTTTTGTTCGATTGAAAATTCGATAACGTGTTCGGCGCCAATGGATCGAATTAACTCTTGTGGAGTACCTTCTGCAATGATTTCACCAGAATCGAAAATTGCGACTCGATCGCATAAATGTTCCGCTTCTTCCATGTAGTGAGTAGTGATTAAAACTGTTTTTCCGTCAGCTTTGAAGTTTTCAATGATCTCCCAGAGTTCCCGTCGACTGGACGGGTCCAAACCTGTGGTTGGTTCGTCGAGGAAAATCAATTCTGGGTCACCTACGAGTGCCGTAGCAACCGCGAGACGCTGCTTTTGTCCCCCCGAAAGTGTTTTGATCCAGGCATTTTCTTTTTCCTGAAGAGAGACTCTCGCCATGGCCTCAGCAGGTGAGATCCCAGATTGATAAAAACTGCGGAAGAGTGAGAGTGTTTCTCCAACACTCAAGCGCTCGCTAAGTTGGGTTTCCTGAAGGGAAACCCCAATCCGTTCTCGGATGGCGGTCGCGTTATTTTTCCAGTTCATCGAAAGGACTTCTGCCGTTCCTGAAGTTGCAGAAAGCAATCCCTCAAGAATTTCGATCGTCGTTGTTTTTCCAGCACCGTTGGGGCCGAGAACACCATAGCATTCTCCCACTTCGACTGAAAAGTCAATTCCTCGAACCGCCTCAACGGGAGGTTTTCCAGGGTAAGTTTTAACTAAATTGGTGCAGCGGATCGCGTGGTTCATTTATGATTCTGATCAGAGTGACAACGAAAACGCTTATTGTATCAGATGAATCGTAATTATTGTTGAAGGTTTGCGTTTGTTGATTGGACGTTTGGCTCATCTTATTCAAGGGAGACTTTGAGCCGACCAGAGTAAGCGGGTTAACCAAGTTGCAATGGTGTTTCTTCCCCCCCGAATTCGTCTAGTTCAATTCCCATGGTTTCCAATAGGGTCAGGTGAAGTTTAGACATAGATGTGGGACGTCGGCATTTCACATACTGTCCACCTTTAAATGCCCCGCCGCCGCCTCCTGCGATGATCAAGGGCAGGTCCCGCTCACCATGCGCATGGCCATCGGATAAGCTTGATCCGTAGCATAGCGTGGTGTTTTGCAGCAAAGTCTCTCCAGAGGGTTCTCGGAGATCGTTGAGGCGACTAACTAAATAGGCGAATTGTTCGTGATGCCACTGAGTGACTCGATTGTACATGTCTCTTTTCGACTCCATCGTATCCCATGATATTTTCCCGTCGTCGTCTTCGGTACGACCGGAAATGTCTCGATAATGAGAGAGTGCATGCCAAGTCCCTTTGCAGTCTGGGATAAAATCAAAATAGCGATTACTTTGACCGTGATCCATCATGAACGTACAGACACGGGTCGCATCCGCCCAAAACGCGAGTACCATCATGTCGACCATCAGTCGAACATATTCAAAATGTTTGGTTGGAATTCCGGGTTTCGGACGTGTTAATGTGTCTGTCAGTTCGCCACGACGAAGCGCTTGATTAACGCGTTTATCTGCGAAGGCAAGCCGTTTTTCAATGCTCCGGATGGCTTGGAGGTATTCATCGATTTTTCGCCGATCGGCACGGCTGCCAACTCGTTGGAGCGATTTTGCATTCTCGATCACCATGTCGACGACACTCTGATCGACACCAACCCCGTCGCTGGTTCGAAACATACGATCAAAAACAGAGCGAGGTTCGGTCTCTCGAGAGAGGGGAGTTCTTCGATTGAGCCAGGAAATCGAATTGCGGGGGAGATTGCCGGTAAAGTAGCCCTCCCCTTTGATCGAGAGTTCCAGTGATGGCAGAAGAGTCTGGCCTCCTACTTGTTTAGCAACGATTTGATCAACTGACATCCCGTTGACTTCTATTTTTCTACCATCGTATCCCCCATCGGTGAGCCAAGTCGCCGTTCCGGCACCGTGCCCATTGCCGCGTGGTGTCCAGAGATTGGAGGTGACAATTAAATGTTCTTTGACCTTTTCCAGAGGTTGCATCCAGCGGTTTAGCTTTTTAATTGATCCGTCTTTCTCAATTTTTTCAGGTTCCCATGAACCCTTAGCGACTCCATTGGGGAAATAGAGGTAGGCAAGGCGATTGTTGTGTTTGGCCGTTTCACGGTTTTTATTTTCTGTATTCGCCGAAACGGGTGATTCCATGATATCCAAAAATGGCAACGCCACTGCGGCACTGGCACCTCGGAGGAGGGTGCGGCGGGAGATACGGAGGGCTCTACTGTTCATCGTATGCATCTTCCGGTAACTGTCGGTAAAGGAAAGGTTGGCTGTAGATAACACTTTCGATGAGTGTCTGAAACCGATATTCGTTTTTAGTGGTCGTATTTACGATCGACCGAATGGTTGCTTCATCGTAGTATTCGAGTTGCCTGCCGAGTGCGTAGGTCAACAATTTTTCAGTTAGCTGACGAGTGAGATTTGGCATTCGATGAGCGACAATTATGTTTTTTAGTTCTTGAGAACCGTCAAATTGAGTGCCGTCCGGTAGTTGCCCTCGGGTGTCAATTTTCCTACCAAATTGACGGGTACGATACCTGCCAAAATTGTCATAATTTTCCAAACTGAAGCCAATCGGATCCATTTCCTGGTGACAAGACTTGCAATTTATATTGTCGCTGTGTTGCTGAACTTTTTCTCTGAAAGACAGGTCGTCTCGCTCGAGGACCTGCTCGGAAATTTCGCTTACATTCGGGGGAGGTTCTGGAGGAGGGGTTCCCAAAATTGTATCGAGTACCCAGTGCCCGCGGACGACGGGGCTGGTGCGATCAGGGAATGCAGTGATGGACAGGACACTGGCCTGTGTCAAAATTCCACCGCGAAGCTGGGTCTTCAAATTGACTTTTCTCATAGCCTCACCCGTGATTCCACGAATGCGATAATGATTCGCGAGCTCTTCGTTTAGAAAGGTGTAACGGGCGTTGATAAGTTCCGAGAGAGGGCGGTCGTTACGAATGAGGGAGTGCAGGAACAGCGCCGATTCGGCTCGCATCGCGGTCATCAGGGACTCGGTGCACCATGGATTGTCAATCGGATCCTGACGACGACGAATACCGACATCTTCAAACCCCAGCCATTGTCCACCAAAAACATAGCCAAGTGTCTTCGATCTCCGATTTTTTAACATTCGGCTAATCTGTGACTGCAAAACTTCAGGCTTGGAGAGGTTGCCTTTCTCGGCAAGTCGCAGTAATTCTTCATCAGGCATACTAGCCCAGAGGAAGTAAGATAGTCGTGACGCCAGATCAAAGTCACTGATGGGTTCCGGTTCCGTGCCTTTCATCGCTGATTCAATTTTTAATAAGAATTGAGGCATCACAAGAACGGCGGTCAGCGTTTTCTGAATTGCCGGTTCAAGTTGTTGGGAATTTGTGAATTCATCTAAGAAGATCTGGTGAAGTCCCTTGATTTCTATGGTTGTTGCCGGTCGCCGAAATGCACGTCTGCAGAAAGCTCGAAGAATGGCTTTTCCCTGGTCCTCTATTTTTTTATGTCGTTTGCCGGGTGCAAGAATTTGAGATTTTGCAAGTTGCATCAGCCGCGGAGCGTCGTCGGCAAACACCGCTGTCATGATCTCTTCTGCGGATTGTGAATATTTCTCGAACAGGCTTCCCTGTAAGAACAGGGTGTTAGCGCTGTTTTTGAATCCGCTACTGCCGCTTAAATCTTGAGGGAACTTTGTTGTGTCCGCGAGGTCAATTCCAATTAAATCGCGAATGGTGTGGCGGTATTCAGAATGCGTCAGTCGGCGGGGAGGAGTATAACCGGGTTGACCAACTGAGTCGTAATCGAATTGCTCAATCGATTGTCGAAACCAATTTTCAAATTGTTGTTTTTCAGTAGGTTTCAGGGTTGCTTCGTCAGGCGGTGGCATGTCGCCGAGTTGGATTCGCTGCGAAATATTTCTCCAAACGCTTAGATTTTTAACTAGTGGGCGGTGATTAAGAACTGCCGCTAAATCTAATTCCCCTTCCGATTGAGGCCCAGAGTGACAGTCGAGGCACTCTGTTTTGATAAGGTCGAGTCCGAAATCAATTTTGGATTGCGCGGAAATCTCATTCATTCCGGAAAACACCAAACAAGCAAGCAAGCTGCTGGAAAAAAGAATTCTCTGACAAGAGAATTGCCGTCCTCGAAAACTTGCTTGCTGTATTGGAATTGTTTTCATATCTTACCAAGTGCTATTTCGATTAGTCTCTAATCAAGTCCATTAAAACTTCTGTAGCCTCTTCGGTTTGATCCGACCAAAGATGGATCTCAGCAAGCTTCATTCTAATTAAGTTTTTGATAGGTTTTGCCGGATTGGATTTCAGTAAGAGATTTAAAGCCTCGATCGCTTCGTCTTCTTCTCCCAATAAATCTTCCATTTGCATCAACGCATAGGCAGCCGTTGCGGTGTCATTCTCTGCGATATCAGCTAATTGGCGAATGACTTCGAGTTGCCCAAGTGTTCCTTCTATTTCACTCTGCTCATGTTCGCGTTCGAATTCGTGTTCATCTTCGTCGTGTTCATCTTCATCGTGTTCATCTTCATCGTGTTCATCTTCATCGTGTTCATCTTCATCGTGTTCATCTTCATCTTCGTATTCCGCTTCTTCCTCTTCTTGGATTGGGTTAAATCTACCTTCCTGGAGAGAAGCTGGTGAGATTCCATCAGCCGTGGCGACTTGAGAATCCCAAAGGTGGTTGGTGAGGATTAACATTACACTTAGCACGAGGCAAGTCAGGATGGTGAGAATAGGATTGTTAATATGCACTTAGGATCTCCTCGGTGGATGAATGGGGTTCAGCTTGTATCGCTGAGGAACAAAAATAGAACGTCTAGGTCGTGTGTTCTTCTTGACACCGTTGCCAGCGTTTTTACGGGCTGAATTAAAAATGGCCTTCCGCCGATTCGGCGTTTTCCAAAAGTTGGGCGGAGAAGTCGTTTGGTCTGTGTTTTTCGCGAGTTGTTGATTGCTTGTCGAAAAGGAGAGCCGCGGAAGCACTGTTAAGCGAATTTGTGTATCAGAGGTTGAGGGTGATTTTAAAAAGGCAGTTTTCACGGCAGAGTTTTTTTGAAATAATTTATTTGTGCGACTCGACGGCCACAATGATGAACCTCGCGGAGTCGGTAACTTTGAGGTTTGTCTTTTCGAAAGAGAAATCAATTTAGGAGTAACTGGTGATTGGAGAGCGAGTGACCAGATCAGGCCTATGCTCAAGCTTATTAGGAGTATAGCAACGAGACTCCAGCCAAGTAGAGAAGACTGGTTGCAGCTGTTAACTTGATTGGGTTGGACTTGCCAGGGAGGGGCAAGACTGTCGCTTGTCCCTAATATTTCCGAGAGATCACCCGGATACTCGCTTTCTAAGTAACGCTCACGCAGTTTACCAAGTTCGCTTTGGTTCCATTTCATTAGCAAAAATCTCCTTCAGGAAATTTTTGTTTCAGCTTCTTCGTTGCCTGATTTAATGTTGCTTTTACGGTGCCCAATGAGATGTTCATGACACTCGCGATTTCTTTAAGTGGCAAGGATTCAAAGTATCGAAGAATGATTGCGGTCCTTTGTCGATCGGGAAGCGATTCGATCAAGTGATGAAGATTTTCAGATTCGAGATTCTTAGACAAATCGGCAAGGTGTGCCGATTGTTTAGCGGGAATCCGATCCACGGCATCTTCGGGAGATTGGTTCCATTTTTTGTCCTGCCGCTGAAATTCACGGCAAACATTGTTGGCAATTCCAAGAATCCAGGTGGAGAATTTTGCGTCGCCTCTGAAATTGGAAAGGTTGTTAATCATTCTCATTGCTGTTTCCTGCGTCGCATCAATTGCGCGGTTCTCGCTGGGTAAACGAGCTCTGCAGAAGCGATAGACTAAATCTTGATGTTTGCGCAACAGTAACTCCAGAGATTCGCGATCACCATCGCGGGCGGATTTCCAAAGCCGAATGCTTGGGTCTGCACTCAATTGATAACGCCTGATTAGGGGGATCGCTGGATTGTTACTGTGGGTGCATCGTGGAGCGGTAAGGTTTAGTGAAAAACGAATATTTTTTTCATCAAGTTTCACGTCGCGGATTCAAGCTGTAAGCACAAGCGGGGAATTACGCGGAATCCTGTTCATATTCAGCTGTTAAGACTGCTCGGACGTGGTTCAATACTTGCGATTGCACTTCTTCGAAATCATTGCTGTCGATGAATGCCCCTGCGGCTGCCTTGTGTCCGCCTCCCCCAAACTCATTGGCAACAACATTCGCGGCAGATTCACATCGGCTTCGAAAGCTAATTTTGTAGCCACCTGAGGTTTGTCCAACAATAATGACTGCGAAAGCAGTTCCATCAATTTCAAGGGCGAGGTTAATTAAGTCTTCGGTGTCGGTTGGCTGGGCTCCGGTTTTTTCGTAATCGTCCGGGAGGATAAAGGTGTGTGCGAGTTTGCCATTTAGCTCGGTCTGAATTCTTGCGAGCACTGTGCCTCGTAAACGAACTCTTCCCGCTGTTTCTCTTTCGTAAAGGTCTCGATAGATGTCAGCTGGGATTGCGCCACCGGCCAGTAATTTTGCAGCCGTTTCGTAAGTGATTCCTTTGACTGAATTAAAACGAAACCAGCCAGTGTCAGTGGCGATGGCTGCGAAAAGCGGAGTTGAAATTGCGGGAGTTAACTGGACGCCGAGGCATTCGGCTGCATCCACGCACATTCGTCCAACTGCCTCTGCTGTTGTGTTTTTAAAGAGCTCTGCATCGATGTCGTCTTCACCAACGTGGTGATCAAAAATAATCTTTTTATAAGTAGAGTTTTTGATGACATCTGCCATCGGGCCAAGTTGGATCCAGGCACTCGTATCGAGAATAATATGTAGGTCTGCATCTTCAAAATCCTGCGCCTGAATGTCTTGGCCAATGCAGAGAATGCGATTGTCGGGATCAATGAATTTTAAATTGTCAGGCACCGACTGGCCACAAACAATCCGAACCTGTTTTCCTAATGCCTCGAGAATCCCCGCCATGCCAAGGCAGCTGCCGAGCGCATCGCAGTCGGGGCGAATGTGGCTGGTCAAGACAATATTGTTTGCAGCACTGATAACTTCACGGAACCGATTCCAGTCGACATTCATTTTCATCTACTTTCAATAGTTTTTTGGGCGCAGGAGATCGACCTGATTGGGAAGCCGGCTGTGCCGGTAAAATTAAGGATCTGAGTATTGCCTTGCGATCGTCCGTGTGGATTGCACGTCTAAGTCTAATTGGTTGGTAAGCTGCTCCGAGGATTCGAATTGCCGAATATCCCGCAGGCGACTAATAAAATCAACCTCGATCGCCTCGCCATAAATGGATCCCTCGAAATTAAGTAGATGCGACTCCACCTTGGGAACATGTTCGCCAAAAGTAGGATTGGGGCCAATGTGAATTGCTGACCAGTGGGATCTTCCGCCGACATAGGTTCTGCCCGCATATACGCCTTTTGCTGGAATCAGCGTATCGATTGCATCCAGGTTGGCTGTTGGGAATCCAATTTTGGTACCTCGAGCTGCCCCGTGGGTTACCATTCCTCGAATTCGATAGGGCCGGGTCAATAACTGTCTCGCTTGGTCCACATCTCCGAGGCGAACAAGATCGCGAATTCGACTGCTCGATATAAATGAATCTGAATTTTCAAGTTTGGGTTCTACAATTTGGAGTTCAATTGCCGCCTCGCGGCACAATTCACTAAGTCGATCGATGGTTCCTTCGCGTTCTCGGCCAAAGTAAAAATTTGGGCCTTCAACCATGGCCCGAGCGGCCATTTTCTCAACGACAATACGATTGAAAAAATCACGATAGCTTAATTCTAGAAGGGCTCGATCGGTCGGATAGGCGATGACGGCATCCACACCCAAGTCAGCTAAAAGATCTGCTTTTCGATTTGTCCATGTCAATGGCGGTGGAGTTTGATCAGGGCGAAGAATCCTTACGGGGTGCGGGTCAAAAGTAAAGACGATCGCAGCTCCAGCATCGCGAGAGGCAAACTGCTTTAATTGGTCAATGATTACCTGATGCCCCCGATGGACTCCGTCAAAGTTCCCAATGGTCAATGCGCCGCCGCGAAGCGATTCAGGGAATTCTGTCAGACTGCGAATTAGCTTCATTGAAATTTTTTAACGGGAGAGGTTGGAGAAGAGTGTTTGTTGGAAAAGATCTTAATTAACCAATGGTTTTGAATGTAGGGAATTCGATTGTGAACTGCGTGCCCTGATCAACTTCCGACTGGACGTTGATCCTGGCATCGTGGGCTTCGATGATTTTTTTGGCGGTAGGAAGCCCAAGTCCGGTGCCGCCGTCTTTTGATGTGTAAAATTCTTGAAACATATGGAGCAAAGCTGAGGCTTCCATTCCACAACCTGTGTCGATCAGATCGAGAGCAGTACCCTTGCGAGTCGTGCGAGTGCGAGCTACCAATTGGCCACCATTCGGCATCGCTTCCATTGCATTTTTCACTAGATTAACCAGTGCCGCTTGAAGTGTTTGTGGGTCGAGGTTAATGCTTGGTAATTCGGCATCGAGATAGCGGATAATCTCAACACCTTGTTTTGCAGCTTGGGTTTCAAAAAAGTCCAGCACTTGGTCAATTTGGTTATTCAAACAACCGGGTTTCAATTCGAGACTACTTAGTTTTGTGAACCGGAGGAAATCGTTGAGTAGTGTTTCAAGTCGATGGCATTGTTGGATCACCGTTTCGGTTCGCTTGATTGCACGTTGGGACTCCGGATGAGTCATGGCCTCGAGATCTTCGTGAAGCAACTCCATATTCATGACGATAATCGAGAGAGGATTTTTGATTTCATGAGCCAGCGAACCAGCGAGTTTGGCTAGCTCGTTGTATCGTTTTCTCAATTCGTCGATCGGTTCCATGTTATTGCAATGCCCTTGTTAGGGGGAGTTCTCGGCAGCGTTCGGGATGGACAGTGTACTCGATGGTTCCCTTGGGGCAGCAATGATTCAAACCGCAAATGGCTTTAAGTTAAATCGGCCTGATTCAATAAAGGGAATAAAAAAGCTCGAAAGCCAAGTCTGGCTTTCGAGCAATTCTAATGGATCGTCTCCAATCAATACAGCGATTGAAACAGAGTTTTGTCAGTGTGAACGTCTGTTTTCGCTGCGTTATTTATCCTGCGAAGTGTTAGCGTCGGTCGCGACCACCGCCACCGCTGCGTCCGCCTCCGCTTCGACCACCTCCGCTGCGTCCGCGACCACCGCCTCCGCTGCGTCCGCGACCACCACCTCCACTGCGTCCGCCTCGATCGCCGCCGCCTTCGCTGCGAGCAGGTCGATCTTCACGGTCACCTGAACCGGCAGGAGCATCAGCTGTCGCAGAAGCAAATTCGTCTTCGAGCCCAAGTTCTTCGAGTGCCTGACGTCGGCTTAGCTTGACGCGATCGTTTCCATCGACGTCAATCACGAGTACTTTCATTTCGTCACCGACGTGGCAAATATCATCGACTTTGTCGATAAATCCACCTGAGAGTTCGCTGATGTGACAGAGGCCATCGCGTCCCGGTAGGATTTCAACGAAGGCTCCAAAATCTTTAACACTACTGACGGTTCCGTCGTAAATCTTTCCGACTTGAACAGTGGCGGTGCAAGCTTCAACTTTCTTAAGAGCTGCTTCTGCCAACGCTCCATCAGTTCCGGCAACGGTAACGCGACCGTCTTCTGAAACTTCGATGACTGTTTGCGTCGTTTCCTGGATTGCACGGATGTTCTTTCCACCCGGCCCGATCAACATTCCAATTTTTTCCGGATCGATCTGGGTTACAAGCAAGCGAGGGGCGTACTCGGAAAGTTCTTCCTGTGGACGTGAAAGGGTTTTGAGCATGGTGCGGAGGATTTCGATTCTCGCTTCGCGTGATTGTGCCATTGCCTCTTTCAGTAGGTCACTGCTAATGCCCCGGATTTTCAGATCCAATTGGATACCAGTGATTCCGTTTTGCGTTCCAGCAACTTTGAAATCCATATCGCCAAAGTGGTCTTCGCTTCCGAGGATGTCGGTTAGGAGGGCGTAGCGATCGCCTTCTTTAACCATGCCGACCGAGATGCCAGCAACGGGGTTTTTGATGGTCACGCCAGCGGCCATCAGTCCCAGCGTGGTTCCACAAACGGTTGCCATCGAAGAAGAGCCATTTGATTCCAAGATGTCAGAAACAACCCGGATGGTGTATGGGAATTCATCAGCGTCGGGGAGAACTGGGTTGATACTCCGTTCAGCTAAGGCACCGTGACCAATTTCGCGACGTCCAGGTCCACGGATCGGGCGGCACTCACCAACGCTAAAGCTTGGAAAGTTGTAATCGAGCATGAACTTCTTGGAGTACTCTTCGAATAGTCCGTCAACACGTTGCTCGTCTCGTCCGGTACCGAGTGTGATTGTGACGAGAGCTTGAGTTTCACCACGCTGGAAAATTGCTGAGCCATGAACTCGCGGAATAACATTGGCGTGACACTCGATGGGACGAAGCGTTTTTCCGTCTCGTCCATCGGAGCGAACGCCATCGAGAATTGAATCGCGAATTACCTTCTCTTCGAGATCGTGAATGGCGTTTTTCACAGCTCCCAGATCGTATGCGTTGTCAGCATTTGGATCGGGGATCATATCGCCAATGATTGTGTCTTTGAGTTTGTTCTTGGCTGCCCCACGATCGTGCTTACCTGCGATCAGGATTGCTGTTTTGTAATCGTCGTAGTATTTCGGCAGCATCTTGTCGAGCAGTCCGTCATTCTCGGGTGCTTCGAAATCATCCTTCTCAGGTGCGACTTTTTCAAATAGTTCGCGTTGCAAGTCAATTACCTGCTTGCAGATCTCATGTCCAAACTCAATGGCTGCGAGCATCTCATCTTCAGGAACTTCGCGAGCGAATCCTTCAATCATTGTCACGGCGGAGTCTGTCGCTGAGATGATGACGTCCATGTCGCTCTCTTCGAGTTGCTCTTGTGATGGAAAGGCAACAAATTCACCTTCGACACGAGCGACACGTGTTGACGCGACTGGATCTTCAAACGGCATTGGTGAGATGAAGCAGGCGGTTGAGGTCCCGTTCATTGCGAGAACGTCACCGTCGGTCTGTTTGTCACTGGAAAGAACAAAGTTCTGACATTGGACTTCGTTTTTGAATCCCGGAGCGAACATTGGGCGGATTGGCCGGTCGATTAAACGAGCGGTCAGGGTTTCTTTGGTTGTTGGTCGGCCTTCTCGTTTAATAAATCCACCGGGAAATTTACCTGCGGCGCAAGTTCTCTCACGGTAATCACACATCAACGGGAAAAAGTCGATTCCCGGACGCGGAGTGCCGGTGGCAGCGGTCGAAAGTACAACGGTATCGTTGTACTGGATGAGCACGGCAGCGGCGGCTTGTTTTGCAAGATAGCCGGTTTCAAACGACATTACGCTGTCGCCAATTTTCTTTTCTACTTTTACTTTCACAATTTTTTCCTACATTAAATTCTTCTACGACATCATTAATTTAGATTGCAATTTTTAAATGGTTGTTAACCACGAATTGCTCTGGACTCACTCTCAACACAGGTGTGAACTGAGCCCAACGATTAGCCACATTTGTCAACCAGCAATAAAAGGCTGCCTGAACTTAAACATGGCGAAACTGACCGTTATTTCCGAACGGCAGTCTGACAAGTGCGAGTTATGAAATCCGTTAATCGCGACGTTCACTAAAAACGCCCGCATCGACTAGAGCACCTTCCGCGGTGCGGCTCACCGGTTAGCCGGTGAAGAGAGATCAAAAAGAAAAGTGGCACAATTCAGGTAGTGCCACTTCGATGAAAATTACTTTCGAATGTTGAGTCGTTCGATGATGTCGAGATAACGATCCGCATCATTTTTCCGGACGTAATCCAACAATCGACGACGACGAGATACCATGCCCAATAGACCACGCCTTGTGGAATAGTCTTTTTTGTTTGAACGCATGTGCTCAGTTAGATGGTTGATCCGTTTGGTAAGGATAGCGATTTGAACATCGGGAGAACCCGTGTCTCCATCCTTTGTCTGGAATTCCTTTACCAACTCAGCTTTATTCTCTTTCGTAATGGCCATAACCGTTTGATCCAATGTCGCGGCGGAAGGGAAGACTATGAATAGACTTCTATCGGCTCGCGTTTGATCCAACTCCTTCAATTACCTACAAACTACAAATTTCCTACAAATACTGCGGTTCGTTTAAGACGAAGCACAGTTCTCCGGGCCATCCGGAGCTCTTCTCGTTCAATTTTCAGTCTGGAAAGTTTACCGATTACCAGCCTTTTTGCAATAAGAGAAAACCGGTTATTTCCGAGGAATTAGCCAAATGCCTGAGTTTCGAGCTGGGCTTGTGATGGCAACTGCCGATCAGCTTCCCGGTTGAGGACGCGATTTTGGGACGCGATTTTCCGTATGGAGCCCCAGATTACGCTAATTTCCTATTCTTCCCATTGACTGCGCAACTGTGAATAATTAAACGATTTTTAAAATATTCTAAGGATTTTGCTAGGAAAGCCAGATGATGAAATGTTGTGTCTAGCTACAAAAGGTTAAGATGTAGCTTGCTACGAAGTTATGACTTTACGAAAAAGGGGCAAATTCACCGCCCCCAAGCAATTCACGAAAACAATTTGGAGATTTGAAACATGCGTGCAATGTTGACATTTATGGCGATGGCGATGCTCGTCATCTCGGTAGGCTGCGATAAGAAAGAAGCACCAAAAGAAGCTGCGAAGGCAACTGGAGAACAAGGTGGCGGGACAGCTGAAGTAGTGGCACCGAGCACCGGTGAGACCCCTGCAGCTAAGCCTGCGGCAACTGATGAAGCGGCTCCTGCTGCAACCGATGGTGCTGCTGCCACCGACGCTTCTGCTACTCAGACTGTTTCTCTTAAACTTCCGGGCATGACCTGAGGTGGCTGTGCTGCGTCCGTGAAAGGCGCACTAGCTGGTGTTTCTGGTGTTTCAGACATTAACTGTGATACTTCATCTCGCTCATGTACATTCTCAGCCCCAAAAGATTTGGACGTTGCTGCAACGCTCAACAAGTTGGTTGAGGGTGGAAACAAGCACATCAAGGGTTGGGCGAACGCTGAGTAAGCGTTTTCCATTTCCGATGGATTGAAAATGTTCGCCATTTAATGGCGAGCATTTTTTTTTGAGTTCATTTCGACTTTAACAGCTAAACGTTTCGAAAACCGATGTTGATTTTTTGAAACAAATTCCATCCCAGTGGTGGGTTCGGCTGAAGCAACGGAAAAAACCTTTGGTTCCTTAGTGACATGGTTGGAATGGAGGTCGAAATGGGTTTAGAGTAAGTCCCGATGGAGATTTGAGAAATTCTTTTCTCAGTGGAGGTAAGAGCTTGCTCTGTTTTCTTCTTTCCGAATTTTTCGAAAAAGCCTTGTTCGAGATGAGCGAACAGGGCTTTTTTGTTTAGACGTTGAAGCTTGGGGTATCTCGAGGCGAGAAGGTAGGAGCTTAGATGGCTGTCTCGTCGAAGAGTGCATCGACGTACTGATCGACATCGAAAGCCGCGAAGGCATCGTGTGTTTCTCCAAGCCCGATGAACTTAACGGGTAGTCCAAATTCTTCACGAATGGGAATGGCAACACCGCCTTTGGCGGTTCCGTCGAGTTTGGCAAGGATAATCCCAGTGCAGCCGGCAGCTTCCGAAAATCCACGAGCCTGGCTGATTGCGTTTTGTCCTGCGGTTGCATCGAGAACAAGAAGCACTTCGTGGGGCGCGTCAGGAATTACTTTGGCCATGACGCGGCGGATTCGGCCAAGTTCTTCCATGAGGTTGTTTTGCGTTTGCAATCGCCC
>CALKNI010000159.1 GCA_938091115.1 uncultured Pirellulaceae bacterium
CTTCGATTTGTGATTCGGTATGGTTGCGACCTAATGCTGCATCAATTTGTTGGGTTAAATGATCACGACTCTCAATCAACGAATCTCGTCGCGTTAATTCTAAATCAAACTCACGATACTCTGGCTCGTTCTCAGCTCCCACAACCGAGAGGAGCCTTTGTTTTTGGCCAAGCAACCGATCTAACTCCCGTTTTGCTTTAACAAACTTGGCTTTCAGTCCGCGATATCGTTGGGTAAACTCGCGCCTGCGTTGAATCAATCCCCGTTGCTCATTGATGCAGAGACCAAGATGATTAACCCGGTCAATTAGCTCGGTTCCCTCAAAATGCACCCCTGATTCTTGCAGCGTCTGATCAATTCTCAAATTCAAACTTTCAAGTTCACGCTTTCGTTCAACCTGTTCGCTCTTCAAATGATCCAGACGGTCGCTAATGCCTGAAATTCGATCAGCTCGCTGGACAATCTCCCTAAGCTGATAAGGTTGTAAAACGTCCGGCAAACCCGCAGCTCTCAAGCTTGCTTTCCACTGCTTGCTCGTTTTCTCAACTTCAAGCTCTTGCGCTGCGATGCGTCGCTTCAGCTCAGCTTGATTCGCTCTCGCCGCCAGCACCCGCCCTTCAAGCGGCACCAATTCTTCGAGTCTTTCCAATCGATTTTCCGCATCAGAGAGCGCTAATTCCAACTGACCCTGAACATTTTCAGGAAGCTGGCGATCAATCTCGACACGCTCTGCTTTGCCTCGCTTAAGCTGTTGCCTGACAATTTCGATTTGATGGCGAAAATCCTCTAGATCTTCTTTCGCCTGACCTTCCCAGTGGTATTTCAACCCCATCGCTACAACGCCTGCGATCGTTCCTAAAAAAACAAATACGATTCCCATATTTGTCGAAGTCTGGCTAATCCAATTTCCCCCCGAAACAGCATCTATAAGACCGAATCCCAGCAGAACCACACCAACAATAAAGGCAACTCCAACAATGGATAACTTTTCAAGTGGAAGAACCTGCTCGGTCACGACTGAATCGACATCACGCTCCAATTCCATTCGTCCGCGGTTGAGCTTGTCGATCTTTTGTTCCAACTCGATCCGACGACGCAATCGATTCACCTGATTTCCAGTCTCCTCGAGCGACTCTGACGTGCTTTGTCGAGCCATGCTGCTTCCCAAACGTTCCTCGTGCTGGCCTACTTCAAATTCAGTCTTTTCAAAATCATGTTCTAATTGAATGATCACATCTTCTTGATCCTGCAACTTTCGACCAGCCAACTCAAGTGAGGCAAGTCCCCGGTGACCAAGGCTGCGGATATCGCTCGCTTTAATCTTTAACTGCTCACCAAGACCATCCACCTCGCCGACAAGACTGTTTTCAATTTTGTCAATTTCCGCTTCTAGACGAATAGACTGCCGCTGTAACGATTCAATCCACGGAGTATGCTCGGCGAGAGCGTCAATGCGAGCCTTTTGCGCCCAAAGAAGCGGTTTGATAGGCAATGCCGAGCCATCCCTTTTAATTTCCTGTCGTTGTTCGCGAAAATTCTCAATCCGCTCCCGCTCACGAGCAATTTCCTCATTGATTCGATCAAGCTTTGAAATCGAGACGTCATCTCGGTTTGGCAACGTTCCAAATCCTTTAATCTGCCGGGCAATTGAAACGCGCTCTTGCCAGCGTTCCGAAATTTGAATTGCCACTTCCAAAATCCTGGATCGCCGGTCACTCTCTTTCAGCGAATCGGTAAGCTCCTCTAATCGATAACTGATTTCGACAACTTTGTTTGCTAATTGGGAATAAGTCTTAGATCTCTGCCTTAGAGATCCTAACTCGACCAAAAGAACCTCCCTTTCCTCTCCGAGAATCGCGAGCCTAGAACTAACGCCATTCTGTTCGGACCAAATAGCCTCTCGACGTTGGGCTAGATTACGCATTACGTCAACCAAAGATACGCGATCTAAACCATTTGCCAATTTATATAATTGATCAGCTGCAGCAGTGCTGTTAAGTGCGCCCAATTCTTGAATCTCTTGCAGGCCAATCGCAAAAACATTGGTGAAGATTGATTCGTCTATATCCCCCAGAAGTGACTGCAGTTTATTTTGACCATACACCGCCCCATCATGGCTATCGATGACGACGAGGTCACCAATCGAACTGTGGAACTGGCTCGGATCAACGTGACGCTGAACCTCAAAACCACCGGTCGATGTCGACAATTCAACGGTTCCACCAGCCAAACCTCCGTAAACAGGAGGAGAGTACTTCTCAAGCCGTGACGAAGAAAAACCGAACATCATCGACCGAACAAACTGCATCAGCGTGGTTTTGCCAGCTTCGTTATAACCGCAGAACACTGTTAATTCTTCGGAAACCTGCTCGACCTCAAGCCCTTTCCAAACGCCAAAACCAGCCACTTTAAAATCTTTTACTTTCACCGCGGAACTCCTTTAACGCAGTTGTTATTTTGTCTTTGCCATCCGCAACCGTTAGCTACCTACCCGCCAACTACGATCACACTGCCGAGCCGTCGTGCCCTCCCAGACAATCCACGCCCAGCATCGTTGCCTGTGACAAAATCTCTGCTCGCTGCTGCTCACTGACGACCGCCAAACTATCAGTTTCCCAACGTGGAACATCATTTTCCAAATAATTTTGCAAATTCAATCGCAACTCACTGTCAGTTTGGTAACGTCCGACAGCCCTGAGATATTCTCCAAGTAATGATTCCTCTTCATACCATTTACTGGGGAGATCTCCTGGAGGTATCTCCTCAAGGCAAATCGACCAAAGCCCATTACCGGACTTACTAAACTCTGTTCTGAGCCAGTTCAGCAGGTCTGTTCGCCATTCCCAACCGCATCCCGGATTAAAAGCCCTTTCTCCGCTAATTGCAAGCTGCCAACGGCAAAGGATCGTTTGCTCAGAATGCTCAGCAACAAGCTCCATGGCAGCCTCACCCAACTGATTCTTCACATCATCCACACTTAAATGCGGCTGAATTTCAATTAACGGCGAACACCAATGAACTCGATCTGAATGAATCGTACGGACATTGGGCTTTCGGGTTGCCTGCAATTTCACCAACTTAAATCCACAGGCCGTTTCAGAATGAAACTCTCGCGATTGTGGCGATCCCGAATAAACGACGACGGAATTTTCGTATTCTTCGGTTAAGGCTATCGAACGGCCACCCAGGGCCCAATAATTAATTGCATCACTGTCGAATGCAGTAATGTCTGAATCCGAGTGCGCCAACACAATATTAAAAACATCGTCGTCCACGGAACCCAACAAATCTCCCGTTAGTGGTTTGGACTCGCTACCCGCTCCAATAATTCTCGCCAGCGCAGTCCCATCTTTTTGATAATCCGCGTGCTCGATTGAACGAGCATGAAACTGCATAACATTCCCGGGTAACTTGACCGCTCCCGGCCATTTATTGGCCGAGTCTCCTTTTGCTCCGCACCAATAAACCAAAATGTCTTTTTGTTCTAAACGTTGAAACTGTTTAACCAAAAAGGCAACGGCGCGCGCGCTCAACTGCTCGAGATCACAAAGTCCGCCCGAAAGTAAAACGAAGTCAACTTTCTCTGCGATCGCTGTGTCAAAAACATTTTCTGCTGCGAGGTAAGGTGCTTCAGCAAGCGTCTCCAAAAGGGACTGGGACAGTTGCCGCAAGCCGCGAATTGGCTCATCCAATTGGAAATCTGAAGAGTGAATAAATTTGATATTTTCTGCCATGACAGCGGCCTTCCTGGCATCTGCTACATAAACCTAATTCAGTTCCCCCAGCGTCAATACCAAGGAACCTGACCAGAACTAAACACATGAGTGAACCAATATATTTGTGGTCCCCGTCAGTTTATCCCAACCGATATGGGTTACCTATATCAATCAAACCGTCTAGCGATTACCGTGACTGCCAACGGTCGCAAGCCGGAAGCAAAGCCTATCCCGAAGTCTATTCTTGACGCATTTCGAGGATTTTCATGATCCCCACGTTCGCAAACTCTAAAAAAGTGATAGCATCAGCAACCGGCAATCTTCGCGTTGCAACCAAACTTTTTCTTGAAATGAACCATGGCCAATCCTGCACCTGACTTACCGTCCCCCCCTGCCCCGCCATCCTTTATCTTTGTGATCTGCCAAAACGGTGCTGAAAGTGCGACCAAATTGGAAATCATGAGCAACCATCCCAATTTAAACCTCGCCTTTTCGCGACCGGGATTCATCACATTCAAGGTCAGTGCGGAAACTCCGCTGCCGCAGCGATTTACACTGAAGTCTTCCTTGGCGAGAACCTATGGTTGGTCTCTCGGTAAATGCACGTCACAAGACGCAAGCTCGATGGTTGCAGATATCTCAACCAATGCACAATTCGAAAACTCAAATCACCTACACGTTTGGCAACGCGATCCATATACTCCAGGAAGAAATGGATTCGAACCCGGCATTTCCGCACTCGCCGAAGAAGTCGGCATCCTATTTAAGACGGATATAGAAAAATCGGGTTCCAAACTTATCGTCAACAAAGAATCCAAGCCAGACGATAAAATTTTTGATGTAGTGATGGTCGAGCCCAACGAGTGGTGGTACGGGTATCATTTCGCCTCAACCGTTGCTGGTAGATGGCCCGGCGGAACTCCTGCGATCGACACCTCTGTCGAGACTTATAGCCGTGCCTATTTCAAATTAAGCGAAGCTTTACTGTGGTCCGGAATTACGATTCAACCTGGCGATCACTGTGTAGAAATTGGCAGCGCCCCGGGAGGCGCTTGCCAACTTTTACTCGAAAAGGGTGCGAAAGTAATCGGCATAGATCCCGCAGAAATGGAAACCGGCATCCTTGAACATGATAACTTTGTTCACATAAGAAAACGCGGGACAGATGTTAAACGAAAAGAATTTCGAAACACAAAATGGTTGCTTTCGGACTTAAATGCCGACCCAAATTTCTCGATCGAAACCGTTGCAGAAATTGTCAACCATCCCCTTGTGGATGTTAAGGGAATCATCCTGACGCTAAAATTTTCTGAATGGAAAAATACAACCTCCATACCTGACTTAATGAAATCCGCAAAAGCACTAGGCTTTCAAGTAGTCAAAGCTCGACAACTTGCTTTTAATCGACGCGAAATATGCTTAGTTGCAGTGAAAGATAAATTCGTTTTGCGGCTTGGCAAGAAACTCCTCAAAACAAAAAAGCCGGCGACATCAGAAAAACCAACGCTATGATCGAGTCAAACACAGGTAATGGATGCAGAAGAACATTCGCAACCCAGGCGGAAAAATTCTAGCCCGCACTCTGATTGGCGAGTTTCGCGATCTATTCCAGCGTAAACGCCATCGGGCTTAGGTCAACGGGTGGCCGCGTTATCAAGATAAAATCGAGACACAAGTAGTAAATAGTTTCCGTTATTTCAGTTTCCGATTCGATCCGGTTACCTCTTCCTAAGACAGCACTCCCGGAATTAATCTTCCATGGACATCGGTCAATCTCATGTCCCGACCAGACCAGCGATAGGTCAATTTCTTATGATCGATACCCAACAGATGTAACATCGTGGCATGCAAATCATGAATTTGTAATTTATCCTGAATCGCTTTGTAGCCAAATTCGTCGGTCGCCCCGACGATAGTTCCCCCACGGACACCCCCTCCCGCCATCCATAAGCTAAAACCAAAAGGATTGTGATCACGACCATTGGCTCCCTGAGCAAAGGGAGTTCTCCCGAACTCGCCCGACCAGACCACTAGGGTTTCCTCGAATAAACCCCGCTGTTTGAGATCGTTCAATAAAGCTGCTATGGGTTGATCCACCGCTGCCGCGTTGTCCTCATGCCCTTTTTTAAGGTTATTATGCTGATCCCAGCGGTCATGCCCTACATTTGGACAGGTAAGCTCAATGAACCGCACCCCCCGTTCGAGCAATTTCCTAGCTAAAAGACATTGGCGACCGTAGGTCGATGTCTTCGGATTTTTAGAATTTAATCCATAAGCCTCTTTGGTCGATTCAGTTTCACCCGCCAGACTTGCCAGATCGGGAACGACTGACTGCATTTTGAACGCAAGCTCATAGTTCGCAATTGCAGACTCAAGCTGGTCATCTCTACCAATCCGCTTCAAGTTCTCGGCGTCTAAACGATTTAGCAAATCAAGCTTATTTCGCTGAAGCGATGCATTACGCTCATGAGGACGAATGTTTGCGATTGGAAACTCACCCGAATTGAAAACGGAACCCTGAAAAGAAGCCGGCAGGAAACCACTATTAAAGCAGTCAAGGCCGCCTGGCGGAGTCAAGCCACCATTAAGAACGATGAACCCCGGCAAGTCATTACACTCACTCCCCAGTCCGTAACTCAACCAAGCTCCCATACTAGGCCGACCTTGAAAACCATTGCCGGTATGAAGGAAATAATTTGCATTCGTGTGCTCCGAAAAGTCACTTGTCATTGACCGAATCACAGCCAGATCATCGACATGTTTTGCGATATGCGGAAACAGATCACTCACAGGAGTCCCCGACTCTCCATAATTCTTGAACTTCCAGGGGCTCATCAATGTTTTACCAATGTTGTTAAATTGAGTGGGCTCAATTTTCATCGAAAATGGTTTCCCATTCTCCTTCTCAAGCCTTGGCTTGGGATCAAATGTATCCACCTGAGAGGGGCCACCATCCATGTAAAGGTAAACAACCCGCTTAACTTTTGCCGGGTGGTGCAAGGCATCCGCATCGGATTCATTAGCCAACAGTCCGGAAAACTCACCGTCTGAGAGCATCGCCGAAAGCGCTACCGCTCCAAACCCGCAGGCAGATTGCTGCAACATCGCTCGTCGCGTCAGTCCTCTTGGACGGAAATTTCCACAATGAGATTTTGTATTTTTCACGCGTGCACCATCTCAATTCTATTCGCTAAACGCTTTAGCAACTCTTAATTAAAAATCAAACCAGTTGAACTCAAGTCCATCCCACCATTCCCTACATGACCGCAGGCAATAAAAATCGACGCGGCCCAGAACTTCAGCGGATGTAAATGAACTCTTTCAGATTAATAACGACATGACAAAGATCTCGCCACACTTCCAGATTATTATCTACGTCACCTACGCCAACACCGAGGGACTTTGCCTGCAAATCAATGAATTCAAGTGCGTTTTGACTCTCCGTTACAGTGGGCCGGCGACCAACGGCGGTCAGATACATGTCGTTAATTCGCGTCTTCCTGTCCTTGCCCTGTTGAATCAGTTTTTCGGCCCAGATTTTCGCCTGTCCAATTACAAACGGATCGTTCAACAATATTAATGCCTGCGCAGGCACATTTGATTTATTACGTGCACCAATCGCATTAAATGGAATGGGCGTATCAAATGCGAGCATCATTGGCGAGAGAAAGTTGCGCCTTACAGAAATATAAACACTACGCCGCCCAGCACCATCGACAGGGCCACTTCGTGGCCGCCCCCGACCTGACATAAACGATGTTAGATGAACTGGAACAGAAGGTCCGTACATTTTCAGATCAAGGTTCCCCGCCACCGACAACAGTGAATCCCGAATCGCTTCCCCTTGAAGTCGACGAATTCTGGCGTGGTAAAGCAACAGATTTTCAGGATCAACCGCATCTCCATCAATGGATGGCTTACTGGACATGCGATACGTTCTCGTAAGCACCAACCTTCTAATCATCCGTTTCATTGACTGACCATCCGCCGCAAATTCTTTCGCTAAGTAATCCAATAATTCTGGATGGGTTGGCAATTCACCCAGCACACCAAAGTTATCGACGGAACCGACAATTCCTCGTCCGAACAAATGATGCCAAATTCGGTTGACGGCTACACGCGTCGTCAAAGGATTATTCGGAGCGGTCATCTTCTGAGCTAACTGTAAACGACCGCTCCCCTCTTCAGGATTCAATGCACGATCTGATATCGCAGACAAAAAGTGCCGCGGCGCTACTGCCCCAAGGGTCTTATGGTTGCCACGAATGAATATTTTTTCATCCTCTCCCGTACCATCAGTCAATGCCATTGCGAATACAGGGGCGGGAACATCTCGATCAATTTCTTCTAGCTTCTTTCGAATGGTCTTCAATTGGTCTACCTTATCGACCAAAATATGCTGAGACGACTTGCTAATCGGTGACGCGACCGAAACGTAGTTCTCAAACTTTCCCCCCGAATCAATTGAACTAGATTTTGAAGATGGCAAAAACAAACCAACCAAATTTCGCTCAATTATATAGTCGATCAACGTCGATGTGTTTGTGACGGACGAGTCCATACTTTTGGCAACCACTCCGTCTACCCACCCATCAACAAATCCCGTGAGGGAGTCAAAGCTCTCGCCTGAAAACACTTCCGACACGGGATCAACGGGATTAGCACCATTCGAGAAACGAATTTGCTCCAACTCAACGAACCCATGGCCATGATCTATGATTTCAATGTGAGCGCGGCGACCAAGTTGGTTCCTTATGTCGCCAGACTGTGTTTCCCAATGAAATTCTGCCGAATCGCGAATGTTGAATTTACAGCCCCTAAAGAGCAGCGCATTAAATTCATCCATGGTGTAACCATCGATCACCAATCTAACCGTAGCATTTCGACCCCGGCAGAGATAATGAATATGGGATTGATTCAACTCAAAGGTCGGCGACCGAATCACGCCGCAAAACTTTGCGCCGTATCGCCCGCTATTAACAGAGGTATTTCCATCCAAAAGCGCACCCACAGCAGAAAACACTGGAACCTGTCCTGCGACATCGAAGGCAAACCCGGTTCGGTACCATCCCTCAGGCAAACCATTCGAAAAATCTGCAAAAACGGTGGTGTCTTCATCCCATTTCTCTATGCTCTCCAACCGCGATTCAACTTGACCTTTCAATTTTCCAGAGAACCCGTCATTGATCTGAACATTCTTTTTGGAAACAAGCTGAAGTAGATTAAATGGATTGGACTTGGCTGAAGAAGCAGGCTCCTTAATCGCATCCACCAGTCTTTGCAGCAATCCTGGGTCTAATTGAGCCTGTTTAGCTGCATCAGCCACCGTCAAGGAAGAACCGCTCTCAACTTCAGGAATCGCCCGCAACTCCAAAAAATCGATCCCTATCATTCGCTCAGGCTTGGCTGCCTTATTGGAATCAGACAAGACAAACGACAACCGATTGGCTCCCGAAAGTATTGGGACTTTCCCAAAATCAACTCGCACTTTCCCAATCTCAGACGCGAAAAGGTCGAGTCGATCCGACACAACCGTACCATTTAGCATCACCTTGGCAATTCCGTAATCATTTGCCTGGGTAAAGTCACCACTTAACAACACAGCGGCCTCTGGCCCCTCATGCGAAAACTCCAGCAGCCACTGACTTCCAACCTGCCCACCTCGCCACCAAAGCTGTTTATTCCCACTCCATACCAAATTGTTTTTCTTCGCTATCGTTTGTTGCTCAACCTTTCCAGCCGAAACGCTAATCTGATTTAAACTCTCTCCTTCTATTCTTGTGGGAGCAGGTTGATTCCATTCTGGATCCGATCTCAAAGTCTCCAACGCAGCAACAACATACTTATTAAAATTCGCCCGGTTAGTCTTTGAAATTGCTTCGAGAATCTCAAGCGATAACGCGTCACCCTGAACAACTAATTTCGAGGCATCCGTAAATTTCGCCTCAATTTTTCGCCCCGGATCCAGCATCGCAGACTGACGACGCGAGCTTTGCAAGAACCCAGATAATGCATAATAGTCCTCTGTCGTAATAGCATCGAACTTGTGATCGTGACAACGCGCACAGGCCACCGTCATCCCCAGAAACGTTTTCGTCATGACGTCGATCTGATTATCAATCGTTCTTGCTTCCTCTGCTTTCGCATCGACCGGCGAATGTTTGGCCTCTCCCAAAAACCAGAATCCAGTCCCTAAAATTGACTCGTTGTAATCTTCCGTGGTGTGACGCCGGGGACGAGTCAAAAGATCGCCCGCAATGTGCTCCTGCAATAGTTGTTTGTAGGAAACGTCCTCGTTAAAGGCTCGAATTAAATAATCGCGGTAGCGAAAAGCATTTCGAATTTCATAATCAAATTCATGTCCTCCCGACTCCGCGTAACGAGTCAAATCCATCCAATGTCTTGCCCACCGCTCCCCAAACCTGTCAGACTCCAACAGTTCGTCCACCACTTTTTCAAAGGCGTTGGAAGTCTCATCGCCAACAAAAGATTCGACCTTTTCAGCCGAAGGGGGGAGACCAATAAGATCGAAATAGGCTCTGCGAATTAAAATACGTCGCTCGGCATCGCCCGCAGGAGGCAAGCCGGCAGATTCCAACTTTTCGAGGATGAAATTATCGACAGGATCCGCCGGCCAGTCGACATTTTCGACAGTCGGAACTTTACGTTTTTGGATTGGTTTCCAAACCCAGTGAGAATCTTTCCGCGACTGAAGATCAAACGACTCTCGCACCACCTCTTCGAATTCACCCGTCTCAGGCCAAGCTGCACCGTCTTTCACCCATTTCGTCAAAATCCCGATTTCTTCGGCCGACATTTTCGTATCAGGTGGCATCTCATACACATCACCGTAATTGACAACATCGATCAGCAAACTTTCATCGGGCGCGCCAGCCACAATTGCAGGACCAGTATCGCCGCCAGACAACAATCCCTTTCGCGACGACAAGTTCAATCCACCTTCGAGTGGCTTGGATTCCGGTCCATGGCAACCGTAACACTTGTCGATCAGTAATGGACGAACTTTGTTTTCGAAAAATTCGATTTGCTCAGATGTAAATTCCGCTGAGACAACCTGCTTCGACTCCTGTGCCTTGAGACAAGTCGTGTGACAAACTAGGAAAGCAAACACCAAGAAGATCGGCGGAAAAAAAATAATCTTGGTCATTGGCGACTCAATACTTTGATTGCTAAAAATTTAAGGAGCTTTGAGGTGCGAGTTACTGTCATTAGTCTAAAGACCAATCTAAAATTCGTCAAAATAGATTCGCTTCAAATTTGATGCTGTATCGTCGAAATTATACATCAAATCTCCTTATTCGTTCACAAACTCATAAAAACAAACCACATCAATCCGATTTGATGCATCCACTTATGAACACACCTGACCTTCAAAGTCAACTTGAACGATTCGGCACTCGACTGGACGGGGAGATGCACGTTTCCGGTGTAATGAGGAACGCCTATTCGACCGATGCATCTGTCTATCGAGAAACCCCTTTAGCCGTTGTAATTCCACGTTCACAAGATGACATAAAAAAGCTTATAAAATTCGCCGGTGTTCACCAGTTATCCCTGATCCCCCGCGCTGCGGGCACCTCACTCGCTGGACAGGTTGTTGGCCACGGAATAATTGTGGACGTCTCCCAGCACTTCACCCGCATTTTAGAAATCAACGCGTCACAACAATGGGTGCGTGTGCAACCTGGAGTAATTCGGGATGAGTTAAATCAAGCACTTAAACCTTTTGGTTTAATGTTCGGTCCGGAGACATCGACCTCTAATCGGGCAATGATCGGCGGCATGCTGGGCAACAATTCATGTGGCTCAAACTCTTTAAGATTTGGAAGCACCCGCGATCATACTCTCGAGGTCAAGGGCTTTCTTTCCGACGGCACCTTCACCTCATTTAAACAGTTAACCACTCAGCAATTTAAACAAAAATGCGACTCCGACCCGAAACTTTTAGAAACCAAGATCTATCGCGGCGTCCGTGATTTACTTAGCGCAGCCGAAGTCAAAGCAGAAATCCGAAAACAATTTCCCAAACCGGAAATCAAGCGACGCAACACAGGTTACGCCATCGACCTACTGATGGATGCCAACGCGCTGAATCCCTTTAGCAACCAGCCCTTCAATTTTTGCAACCTTCTGGCCGGCTCTGAGGGAACGCTTTTTTTTGCGACCGAGCTGAAACTGAATTGCCTCCCCATCCCCCCCTCTTCGGTCGGCCTTCAATGCGCACATTTCCCCTCTGTGAACGAAGCACTTCAGGCGACACAGATTGCTGTGAAACACAGCCCGTATGCGGTCGAATTAATTGACCACCACATCCTTGATGGCGCTTCACGCAATCTCCAGCAAACTGAAAACCTATCTTTTATTGTTGGATCACCACCAGCAGTCCTGATTACAGAATTACGGGGTGCAACTGATGCGGATGTCCAACTTAAACTTGACAAGCTCCAGGTAGAATTGTCGAAATCCAATTTGGGAACAGCGTATCCAACGTTGCTGGGTGAAGAAACAAAACAAGTTTGGGATTTGCGAAAATCGGGTTTAGGCGTTATCTCCAACATTCCAGGGGATAACAAACCTGTGGCGGTGATCGAGGATACTGCCGTAGCTCTAGCTGATCTCCCTAGTTTCATTTGCGACTTAAACAAGATTCTTAACGAGAAATATGGCTTAGATTGCGTGCACTATGCTCACGCTGGCTCGGGCGAACTTCACCTACGCCCAATTTTAAATCTAAAATCAGAAATTGATCAACGAGTTTTCCGCAATTTAGCTGAGGATGTTGCGCGACTCGTCAAATCATATCGCGGCTCTTTGAGCGGGGAACATGGGGACGGGCGACTGCGGGGTGAATTCTTAGAATTCATGATTGGGAGCAAGAATTTTGATATCGTGAAACAAATAAAACAGCTCTGGGATCCCAACAGCATCTTCAATCCGGGGAAAATAATTGAATCCCCTCCGATGAACACTCACTTAAGATACCGTCCCAATCAAAAAAATTCGGATGTGAGCACCGTCTTCAATTTTGAATCGGAACAAGGAATTCTCCGCGCTGCTGAGTTATGCAGTGGTTCTGGTGATTGTCGAAAAACAGAATTGACCGGCGGAACGATGTGCCCCAGCTACATGGCTACCCGTAATGAACTCGATTCGACACGCGCTCGCGCCAACATCCTTCGTGAAACGCTTACCAATCCTAAAGACCCATTGGCTCCTCTGGCCAATGACGATCTGAAGGAAGTTATGGAACTATGCCTTTCTTGCAAAGGCTGCAAACGTGAGTGCCCGTCTAACGTCGACATCAGCAAGCTTAAGTCGGAATTCCTGCAAGCGTATTACGACACTCATGGGATTCCCAAAAATGTTCGACGTATCGCGAATTTTTCGGAAAATTTAAAACGTATCCGTGGCTTAAGTCGACCACTCAACTACTTACTTAGTAATCGCTTGACTGGAAGGATGTTAAAAAGATGGCTCGGCATCGCCGCCGAACGATCCATCCCCACCCTTCCAAAAACCACTTTTCGACAATGGTATACAAACCGTGAACCTGCCGCAAAATCGGGCGACCATGGAACTGTCTTTTTGTTTTGCGATGAATTCACAAACTACCTGGAACCTGACATTGGAATTGCGGCAGTGGAGCTTCTTGAAAAACTCGGGTTTCAAGTGAAAATGCCGATTCATAATGAAAGCGGTCGCTCTGCAATTTCACAAGGCCTGCTCAGAAATGCGCAAAAACACGCCAATGAAAACGTTCGCCAATTTCGAAAACTCGTTGGTCCAAACACGCCGCTTATCGGAATCGAGCCATCAGCTATCCTCACATTTAGAGATGAGTACCCCGCCCTCGTGGACGCATCACTCCGGGATTCCGCAAATGAGTTAGCAAATCACGTGTTGATGTTTGATGAATTTATAGAGACTCAAATCGATCGAGGCAAAATCCAATCAAGTCAATTTGAGCCAAAACAGCAATCCATTCGATTACACGGGCACTGCCACCAAAAAGCGCTCGCTTCACTCAAACCAACTATTCGAATGCTTCAACTCCCACTCGGCCATCGCGTTCGCTTAATACCTTCTGGGTGCTGCGGGATGGCGGGAGCTTTTGGATACGACCAAGATCACTATGATCTTTCAATGAAAATTGGCGAACTCGTTTTATTTCCAAAAATTAGAGCTGAAAAATTGGAGTCAATCATTGCCGCCCCGGGAACAAGTTGCCGTCACCAGATTCTTGACGGAACTGGTCGATCAGCGAAACATCCAATTGAAATTCTCAATGCTCGGATAAACTGACCGAAACCGCCAGTCAATCACGCAAAGTGAACAAGTCTCCGCATGCCCTCTTCGCGTAGGTAGAATTCAGTCTAGAATACCGTTTTGAGAAATACCCCCAACGGCGTTGAGACTTATGGAACAACAGATTTTTCACCACACCTACGAAAATGGTATCACATTGGTCGCTCAACCAATGCCTTGGCTGGAGTCGGCGGCATTTTCCATTGCCGTTCCCGCCGGTTGCCAATATGACGCATTGCCTCAACGGGGGATTGCTAACTTCGTGTGTGAAATGGTCCAACGAGGTTGCGGCGAACTGAATAGTCGTGAATTTATTGAAGCCCTTGAATCGCTCGGAGTTGATTACTCGTCCTCAGCATCGCTTTATAACACGAATTTTGGCGGTGCAATGCAAGCAGCTCAACTCCACGATGCATTACGAGTCTACGCTGATGTTCTCCAACGGCCATCCTTTCCGGAAGATCAACTGGAAGACGGAAGGTCAGTTTGCTTTCAAGAAATTGCCGCACTTAAAGATGATCTCGCCCAACGAGCCCTACAGAAACTTCGAACGAATTTTTACGGCTCAATCGAAGGCAGAAATTGTGAAGGAACACATGAAACTGTTCAAAGCATCACACTTAGTGACATCAGGAACTTTTACGATCAGCACTATCGCCCCAACGGTTTAATCATTGCCTGTGCTGGAAAACTCGACTTTGACTTGCTTCAGACACATGTGGGTGAGCTTTTTCAAGACTGGCAATCTAAACCTGACCCATTCGTTCCCACCGCACCTTCAACCCACGGCGCTGAGCACATAGAGCACGAAAGTGAACAAACTCATATCGCCATTGCCTATCCCGGCGTCCCTTATTCGCACGAAGACTATTATCTCAATCGTGGTGCGATTGGTGTACTTTCAGGAGGCATGAGTTCCCGATTATTCACGGAAGTTCGTGAAAAACGAGGGTTGTGCTACACAGTATTTGCTTCCTGCCATACCCTTAAAGATAAAGGAGCAGTCCTCTGTTACAGCGGAACCACCAACGAACGAGCTCAGGAAACCCTCGACGTCATTATCGAGGAACTTCAAAAAATGGCGCTTGGCATCAAAGAGGACGAACTAAGACGTCTCAAGGTTCAAATTAAAAGTGGCATGGTAATGCAACAGGAATCATGCAGAGGGCGCGCTGGATCAATCGCCGGTGATTGGTTCCATCTTGGTCGCGTTCGCACGCTCGATGAAGTGAATGAAAAAATCAATCAATTAACGGTGGAATCAATCAACGAATATCTCGCCGCCAATCCTCCCCAAAGTTTCGACATCGTAACTTTGGGGCCACAACCTTTGGAGTTTGAAGCAAATGAAATATCGGCAACACAGGCTTAACAACGGCCTGAATATACTCGCCGAATGCAACCCTCAGGCCTACACCTCAGCGTTTGGTTTTTTTGTAAGAACCGGTGCCCGAGATGAGACCTCGGAAATCAGCGGCGTCAGCCACTTCTTGGAGCACATGGTTTTTAAAGGCACCCCCAACCGTTCGGCAGCCCAAGTTAATTTAGAACTGGATGAAATGGGCTCATCCAGCAACGCCCGCACCGGTGAAGAAAGCACCATTTATCACGCCGCAGTTCTCCCGGAATTTCAGGGACAGATCGTGGAATTACTAAGCGACATCATGCGCCCCTCCCTTCGCATTGACGACTTCGAAACTGAGAAACAAGTCATCATCGAAGAAATTAAAATGTACGATGACCAACCACCTTACGGTGGTTACGAGCGAGTGATGTCCGAGTTTTTTGGCAAGCACCCCCTTGGCCAATCGGTTCTCGGAACTGTCGATTCGGTCTCTGGATTGACTCCCGAGAGCATGATGAGTTACTTCGAAGAAAGATACAGTCCCTCGAACATTTGCTTTGCAGGCGCTGGCAAGATCGATTTCGATCAACTCGTCGAAGACTTAGATAAACACTGCGGCCAATGGACACCATTCTCCCCTGGACGATCAACTCAAGCAGCCGATTATCGAACGGGGTTCGTTTCAATGCACAAACCGAATTCGCACCAGCAATACATTCTGCAAATGGCAGCGGGACCTTCATCGACACAAGAAATCCGCTTCGCAACAGCTGTCTTGTGCAGCATAATTGGAGACGATAGCGGCAGTCGTCTTTACTGGGAATTCCTCGACTCGGGACTCGCTGAGTCAGCCGGGATGGGTGGTTATGACTACCAGGGAAGCGGTGCAATCATGAGTTTTATTTGCTGCAGTCCGGACCAAGCGCAAGAGAACCTCGGACGGTTGGCCAAACTCCAACAGAACATCCGTAACGAGGGAATCACCCAAAAAGAATTGGATCTAGCCAAACGAAAAATTGCTTCGCATATCGTTCTTGCAAGCGAAAGAACCAACAGCCGAATGTTTTCAATTGGCGCTCAGTGGCTTAGCGAAGAAAGTTTTAAAACCGTAGCAGAGATTGCCGCAATCTACGAATCCGTGACACTCGATCAAATCCATGAAGCCCTCGAAACCTTCCCACTTGATCAAAACATGACGGTTACCGTTGGTCCCTGTGAAGACCTAGTTGCTCCGCAATAGCACACCAGAGGTCATTCCTAATTCAGCTGAACAATTTTCGTCTGCCGATTCTTCGAATTTCATTCATTAAATTTTCAAAATCGGATATTTTTGTGAAAGGGTTGGCGATCGTAGTGCGAAGCCAGACGCAGTCCCCAAGAGTGGTTTGAACGATATAGAATTCGCCCGTCGACAACAATTTTTCGCGCACGTTCCGATTCAACAGGTCAAGATTATGCTCCCCTGCCGGGGCAAATCGGAAGCAAACAATATTCGACTGAGGGGTCGTCGCCAACTCGAAGTCTTCAGTCCGCTGAAGCAGGTCTCCAAACCGACGGGCAGACCGATAGAGTGCTGTAACATTATCGTCGAACACCTGCTCGCCGTGAACCGCAAGAATCGTAAACACTTTTAGAGCAATCATTGATTTGGTGCATTCAAATGTTCGTTTAGCCAAATCGTGCCATTGATCCGCATGGTTGGCATCATCCCAAAGGTACTCTGCTTTTTGGGAAAAATTTTCCGCTGCCCACCTTCCCTTTTGAAAGATTACTGCGGTTGCCAAGGCTGGTGTCATTAGCAGTTTGTGGAAATCCATGACCACACTGTCCGCCATCTGCAGACCTTCAACCAGACTGGAATATTGTGTTGAATAAACACTCGCCGCACCGTGCGCCCCGTCAACGTGAAACCAGAGGTCGTGTTTTTGACAGAACGCTCCAATTCCCTCTAAATCGTCAAATGTCCCGGTTGCGGTGGAGCATGCACTGCCAACCACCGCGATCACTTCGAGCCCTTTAGCTCTCGCAGCTTGAAGCGAAGATTCCAACTGTGAAACATCCATTGTGAAGTCCCGTTTTACAGGCACTTTAACCACCCCTTCCGCCCCCCACCCCATGACACGAGCAGACCTGTCAACACAATAATGAGCCTGAGACGAGACCAGCAAAGCTGTCTTTCGTTGAATTCCTGATTCCCAAATATCATCGTTCGCTTTAGCGCGACGCGCCGCCAATAATGACGTCAAATTACCCAGTGTTCCTCCCGAGGTTAAAAACCCATCTGCCGATTCAGGAAAGCCCATTTTCTTGGCCAATGATTTAACCACAAAACGCTCAATCGCAGTACCGGCAACCCCCATTTCAAATACGCCCATGCCGTTATTCAAGAAATCACTGAACAATGAAGCTAACGCAGCGTCAGGTAACGGGGGACTAATTTGGTGTCCAAGATACCCTGGATGATGGAGACGTATTGCTCGATGATAAATGTCAGAAAACAGTTTGGCCACGTTTTTGGAATCATCTAATGTACATCGATCGAACCACTGTTGTACCTCGCGCATCGCCGTTTCGGGATCCGTCATTTCAATGACTTTGTTTGACTGTCTCGATATCGAATCCTCCATACAGTTTGCGATGAGTTCAATAACTGCGACGCCTTGCTCTCGAAAGCGGTCGGGGGAGTAAACTTCTTCTGGAAATTTCATATTCGATCGGTTCGCAACATTTACCTGATTGGGCTATTTCTCGTGGGCCTTAGTTTTAAAGTGGATTCGATTGTCGTAAAAGCCGCGCAGAAATTTTGATAAGTTACTCCGAGAGAATCGATTTCAACTCGAAAACCACTAATTAACCATGAAAATTCAGGGGAATCCCTTCAACACCCTTAAAGAATCATGAAATAAGCTGTTGAACACAAACCCGCATTTATGCGACAATAGAAGCAAACAGGTTTACAACGGCCTAATGAAATCGCCGCTGCAATAACGGATATGACGATGTCTCAAATGAAGACCATTGTGACTGGACGAAAAAAACGAAACATTCCCGAAGGTACTTGGATTCAGTGCCCCGGGTGCAAATCTCCTATATTTAACAAAGAGGCAGAGAAGCGACTGCGTGTCTGCCCCTCGTGTGACCACCACATGTATGTGTCGGCTCACCAACGAATTGCTCAAGTTCTCGACGATAGAACCTTTGAAGAATGGGATGGCAATTTACTTGCAGGTGATCCATTGGAATTCAAAGACTCGCGGGCCTACACGGATCGCCTCACTGCCGAGCGGAAAAAAACTGGCCTCTCTGACGCTGCGATTACCGGCTGTGGGATGATTCGAGCACGTCGTGTGGCAATTGGAGTCACCGATTCCCAGTTTATCATGGGAAGCATGGGTTCCGTCGTCGGTGAACGCCTCACCCGACTAGTCGAAAGAGCCACCGAACAAAATCTACCCTTAATCATTATCAGCGGATCTGGAGGCGGAGCGAGAATGCATGAAGGAATTCTCTCCTTGATGCAAATGGCAAAAGTCTCTGCCGCACTGGCTCGCTATGATCAACAAGGCGGTCTGTTCATCTCTGTCCTCACCAATCCTACAATGGGTGGTGTCGCCGCATCGTTTGCATCACTAGGCGATGTTGTCTTTGCAGAACCCAAGGCCTTGATTGGATTTGCCGGGCCACGCACGATAAAGGCAACCATCCGCATTGAGCTTCCGGAAGGATTCCAAACCAGCGAATTTCTTCTTGAACACGGATTTGTCGATCGGATTGTAAACCGCTCAAAATTGAAAACCGAAATCGCAAGAACAATCGACTACTGTGGAAAATAGAGACAAACTCTCGCTTTCACGGCTCTATACAAACACCAGTAACCTCCGACTACTTTCCTGACCGCAACTTATGGGTATTTTTGACAAATTACTGGGCGGTAAAGGAAAGGCCAAAAAAGAGCGGCTGGATGTATCTGCCCGATTCCGACTCGACCGACATGCGTTCACTGGAACCATGTCGAAGTTTCACGTCGCTCAGGAGATCGGTACGAATAAGCTTTTCGGAATCAAATTCTTAGACGACGAGAAAACCGCCTACTTCAACTCGCGTTTTAAAGGGTTAAACAAGCCCAACGAAGGTGAGATCGCACTTCAAATCCATCACCCTCATATCGTGGAAACATACGAATACGGGATCACAACGAAGGGAGAACAGTACATTCTGATGGAGTACATTAATGGGCCCGGCCTTGACGTTTCGATCCGAAAACGCGACGCCAGCCTGTTTCCCGATCGAATGAAGCTAATCCGCGAGATGGCTGAATCCATCCAATCCGTGCATGATCATGGGTTCATTCACCGCGATGTCTGCCCAAGAAACTTCATTTGCTACAAAGATTTTACGTGGCTCAAGCTCATTGACTTTGGACTCACCGTTCCCAACGAACGCCCTTACAAAATGCCCGGGAACCGCACTGGGACGCCTCAGTACATGGCTCCCGAAATCGTTCGCCGCCGCGAAACCAACCGGAAACTGGACGTCTTTTCATTTGGCGTAACGGCCTATCGATTTCTGACCTTTGAACACCCTTGGCGTTCCACTGATACCACCGGTCAAGCGGCACTCGCTCACGACACGTCTAAAGTCACCCCGATCCTCGAACATCGCCCGGACTTGAATCAAAAACTTGCCAAAGCCATTCACAAGTGCATTGAGCCCGATGTTAATAACCGAATGGAAAGTTGCAAGAAATTCTTAACGGCAATTAGACAAGTCAAAACCGAGACAGAGTAAACCAGCGATCCTCACAGCAGGTAAAATCGCAATCGCTCACATATACCTGCCCATCAAGTTCGTCTAACTCAATTGCTTTTTGACTAACTGGCTGGAATCGACTCACCGAACACAAGATCCTCTGGTGTTTGACGACGACGAATCAAGTGAGCGGCACCTCCGTCCAGCAGCACTTCAGCAGCAAATGGCTTACTGTTGTAGTTAGAACTCATCACGTAGCCGTAGGCACCAGCACATTCAATAACCAGATAATCACCAACCGCCGCAACGGGCAACTCTCTCGAACAAACAAACCCGCCTTCTT
>CALKNI010000160.1 GCA_938091115.1 uncultured Pirellulaceae bacterium
GAAAATGCGATCAGAAAAATAAAAGTTGGAACAAGTTTGAACATCTTCATTCGCTTTCGATAGATTAGGAGGCTTGCCGGAGAAGTTCGCCGTCGATGTAATTCTTAATATCTTTTCTAAGATCTTGATCTGATGTTGAGATTCAAAACAGTTTAACCGATGCAGGGCGATGCTGTAAAAAAAATGCTTCGCTAGATTAATTTCTGAACAATAAAAGTGGTTCTGGCAAATCGTATTGACGGTAGACGTTGGATACTCGGGCTTTAGCCGATAAGCTGACCGTTAAAAGACTAACTTGGGGCGGTAGAAAGCGATGGTTGATTTTTAATATGACCTCTGTTGATCAGGCAGCTGATGATTTGATTTGGGCAATAAATAGCCCCTCTTTGGTATCCAATGTGTTTTTGCAATCAGAGCAAGAGGAAGAGTCGCGTGATGAAGTGCAGTTCGTTGAAGCTGGTGATATCTCTCGGGAGCATTTTTGGGAGTTTATTAAGCCCGTCAAAGACAGACGCGTGGGTCGTTATTTCGAACGACTGCTGCTGTACTGGCTGTTGCACTTGCGTCAAGTGAAAATGGTTGCCCATGGATTGCAGGTGCGTGATGGCAGCCAAACACTTGGTGAAATTGACTTTCTGTTTATCGACGAACAGCGGTTGTTGAACCACTGGGAAGTCGCGATCAAGTTTTACCTTTACGATCCGGATCATATTAAAAACGGTAGTCATTATTTGGGCCCAAACGCGTCAGATAATTTTGAAGCGAAAACAAAGCGAATGTTCGAGCATCAGCTTCTGCAGAGTCAGCGAGATTTTCCAGAGGTTGCGATTCGGCGGGGATTTGTAAAAGGCCGTATCTTTTATCCACTAGAGATGTCGGGCAGGCCAGCAGCTCCGGCGAAGCTTGCTGAGAACCATTTAACTGGATGGTGGGTTCGGGAATCTGAGTTAGGCGGTTTGCAGTGGTCCAACTGTATGTATCGAGTCAGAGAAAAACCGCACTGGCTCGAGGGTGGACCCGCCAGCTTGGGGGGACTGAAAACGCCAATAGAATTTGCACAGCAATTGAGAGAGCATTTTGACACGCAGGGTTACCCGGTGTTTGTGAGCCAATTCCAATTGACTGACAATGAAATGCGAGAATCGTCCTGTGGCTTTGTAGTGCCTGAGAGCTGGCCGAATAATTAGTTGATTTCGTATCAATGTAAATGTTGGTGTCGATTTAGAGATGTTGGAAGCGGCTTCTTCGCTGGCTGTGCTCTGTCATTGTCCGGCGGCTTTGGATGTTTCTTTTTGAAAATGCAGCCTGATTTTCTCAGGGCGGTTTGTCGTGATGGATTCAGTTCCCCATTCCCAGAGTTTCGCAGCAGTTTGGGGTTGATCTACGGTCCAGACATGGTGCTGGTAGCCTGCCTGCTGAATCCCCCGAATGAGATTGGGGCAAAGTTGAGCGTGATTCGTGCTGACTCCATCCGTACCCGTTTGCGACAAGGTTTTCAGAATCTTATCAAGGGAAGGAGAGGCATCGCCAAACTTGTCTTTTTTGATGGAAGTCAACCAGTAGGTTTTTAGAAGTGGATCTCTTAATTCGACTTGCCGAATCACTTCTGCATCAAAAGAAATGATGACAATTTGATCCTTACTCAGTGACGCCTGTTCGATATTCTGAAACAGCTTTGGAACGATGGACGCATTGGATTTCACTTCGATGTATATTTTTTTATCGAACGGAACGGTTGCCATTGCTTCGGCTAGTGTAGGGATGGTGGTTCCCGAGAATTTTTTATCGAGCCATGAACCAACGTCTAGATTGCGAAGTTCATCCAGTTTAGAAGTTTTAATCACAAGATTTTTGTCAGCTACTTTTTTTGTGTCTTTGTCGTGAATGCAGACAATATGCCCATCAGCAGTCAGGTGGCAGTCGAGTTCGATTGCGTCGGCGCCTCTTTTCCAAGCTAACTCAAATGCCGGGATGGTGTTTTCGGGTGCGGCGGCCGAAGCACCTCGATGAGCGACGATCGGGGGAGTTTGAGAACGGTTTGACGAAGAAGATTTGTTAGGGTGCGTTTTATTTACGGGCATGCAAAATGGTCCGACTGGTAGACCATCTTCGTTAAATAGCTTCACTTTGTTTTTTGCGTAGCCCTCCCAGAGGTAGCGCACGGTGGAAGGAACGGGTTTGTGGTAATGAAGAGTCACACTGTTAGGTTCATTCAGTTCCGCCTCAACGGTCACATAATTTCCTTCGGCATCACCAATTTCAAAACCAATGAGGTTTCCGTCAACTGGTAAAAATCCGCTACCGCAATTGCCAAAATTAATGACGAGCTTGTTTTCTAAATGTTCGATGTTGCGGACCGTTGGAAAGCCAGGTCGCCGAGGGTTTTCCTTTATTTTATAAACATTATTGATTGCTAGTCGGAGTAGGCGATCTCCAATTGGTTTCTTGTCTTTTGGGTGAATGTTTGTCTCGTCCCCGAGGTCAATGGTGACAGCCATCATGGTGTTGGGAATTGAAAGCTCAGTTTGTCGTTGGCTCTCGCGAAAGGCTGGCCAGTCTGTATGTTTGAAACTGGGTAATTGCACGAAAAGAAAAGGGAGTTCGCATTGGTTGAAGTGGTTTCGCCAGGATTCGATTAGCAATGGAAACAATTGAGCAGCGTCGCTGGCCGCGGAATCATTCGAGGCATCTGATTCGCCTTGATACCAAACGACGCCCTGGAATGAAAGAAATTGAAGGGGTGCGATCCCCGCTTCAAATAAAAATCCAGGTTCGCAAAGCCAGCGATAGGGTGTTTCTCCAATGATGTAGGCTTTGCTTGGTTCAATAACTGATTTCATCGCCTCCTTCGCGCGTCGCCGATGAGCGGCCAAAACTGCCCGGTTGTTGAGCCAGTCTCCTTGGTAGAGTGCAGAAGTGATTGGGTTTTTGCGAGCGACTCGGGGGGGGATCCAGTTGTTCATCGCCGACCCGCCCACCGAGACTTGAATGATGCCGACTGGCACATTGAGCTTTTTCTGTAGTTGCTCTGCAAAAATCCACCCAACAGCGGAGGTCATTGCAGCAGATTTTAAATCGCTCTTAAGCCATGCCGTTTGAAAAAAATCGTTGGTGTTGCAGCGACTCAGTTCGCGTTCGGTATACCCATCTTTCGCGACCAGACGTAAACCTTGGTGCTGCATAATTCTCAGGTTGGGATTGTCAGCTTGGCGAAGTAGTTCGTTTCCATTGCCGCATTGCTTGAGAGGAAATTGCATGTTGGATTGGCCTGCGCAGATCCACACTTCACCAATTAAAATGTCGTCGAATTTGATTTCATTGATGGACAAAGATACGGGGGAAAAACTTGCTTTTCTGGCGGGTAGTTTTACAGACCAGATACCTTCTTTTGTGGTCTTAACACTGCTGTTTTCGGTTCCGAGAGTAACGCTAATTTCTTCGCCGGGCGTAGCGGTTCCCCAGATTCGTATCGGCATGTTTTGTTGCAGTACCATCCCGGTTCCAAATACCGGTGCAGGGTGAAGTTGTTCATCGAAGGCTGCAATCCCCTGTTGA
>CALKNI010000161.1 GCA_938091115.1 uncultured Pirellulaceae bacterium
ACGAGACCCTTCCGTCGATTGGATCGGATCAATTCAATCTCTGCAGTCAAGAATCGACGATCACGTTCACCTCAGCCAACTTGAAGCTAAATCTTGGTGGAATTGGCAAGGGCCATGCGCTCGACAGGGTGACAGAATTATTCAGTCAACATGGAATTGAAAATTATATCGTGCACGGCGGGCAAAGCAGCGTAATCGCCAGTGGCAACGATACGGGAACCGGGGAGAGCATTTTACATCCGAACAACGAAATCCAACCTGCGTCCGGACTCGGCTGGACGGTTGGAATCACTCATCCGACTTTGCCTGGCCAACGGTTCGCGGAGGTCTACCTTTACAACCAAGCATTGGGTACATCGGGAAGTGCTCGGCAAGGATTTTACCACCAGGGGAAAAAATATGGACATATCATAGACCCCAAAACGGGCTGGCCAGCCAACCGTTATCTCTCTACCACAGTGATTTCTAAATCCGCTGCTATCTCAGATGCCTTAGCAACGGCTTTCTTTGTAATGCCACTTGATTCCATTCAATCCTATTGCGACTGCAATCCTGATGTAAGCGCCATCCTTTTGGTCGAAAATCCGGATTCGCGTGGTCAAACCATGGTTGAGACTTTTAATCTGCCCGATGCGAATTGGAAACGACTGAATTAATCTATTAACCAACACAGTTAGGCTCGAACCTTAACAATTCGTCTTCATACCAGAAATTTAAACTAAGAAATTCCCAAACCAGTTCCTTTCTTACTGAATGTTACTCATATGAAAAAAGCACTCATAATTATTGGTGACGCCTCGGAGACCCTTGACACAATGTATCCGTACTACCGACTTCAGGAGTCCGGCATCCAACCTGTGGTAGCGGCTCCGGAAAAACGAAAATATCAAATGGTCATGCACGAGGTAAAACCGGGCTGGACCATTACCAAGGAATGGGAAGGCTACACGATTCAAAGTGATATCTCATTTGGCAATGTCGACCCTCGAGATTATGCCGGAATCTTTTACTCAGGGGGTCGCGCACCGGAATATATTCGGTACCACCGCGATTTGGTTTCCATCACAAAGTACTTTTTTGAGAATCATCTCCCGATCGCAAGTGTCTGCCATGGGGTCGAGATCCCTGCCTACGCTGATTGCGTCAGAGGCCGAAGGATGGCAACGGTTGAGAAATGCCGATTCGATCTTGAATCACAAGGGGGGATTTTCGTCAACGAACCTTGCGTCATTGATAAGAACCTAGTTTCCGGTCGGACTTATCACGACAACGGGCATTATCTCGCGCCTTGGATTAAGATGCTCGAACAAAACAAATCCGAATAATCTGACGGAGCGCAGGATAAAAGTGCCAAGCGGGATCCCAACCTGCCCAGCAGGCACATAATCGGCCCAAACCATTTAGCCAAGAGTTCGTTGAAACTCCGGGCTAAATGAGGTTTTTGGGAATTTTCGAACTCTAATCTTCGCGGCTTGTTACTTCTAAAAGGTGATAGCCGAACTGTGTTTTCACAGGTCCTTGAACCTGATTAACATCAGCGCTGAAGACAACTTTGTCGAATTCTGGCACCATTTGCCCGGGGCCAACTTCACCCAAATCGCCGCCTTGTAGTCCAGAAGGGCAAGACGAGTGCTCCATGGCTGCTTCTGCGAAATCAGTTCCGTTGGCGATCTCAGCCTTTAGCTGTTCACACTGCTCCAATGTGTCGACGAGGATGTGACGTGCGGTGGCCTTGGCCATTTAATTTCTCCTAGTAAAATCTGTTTAAAAAAGGAGGCTTGACAACGATGTTGCCGTCCGGACTGGGTTGGCGATTATGCAAGCCGAAAGAAAATGTTTATCGATACTAAACCGATAGAATTAAACTGAACCTGAACCTTCGGGTTTAGCTTCGGGTTTAGCTTCGACAATCTGAACAATTACTTTCAGTGCCCCGGCGGGAGTTTCATTACCGTCTGTGTAAAAAGTCAATTCACATTCCTGAGTGCCAATGGAATCGGTCGCTTTAAAAACAACTTCCAATTGGTGGGTTTTTTTCGTTTCCTTGTCCGCCAAAACATCAAAACCGTTACTGTCACTGCGCACATCAGTAATTTGAAATGGGGCCGAGCCGATCAATAGGATCTTTTTGGATACACTCTTTCCGACTTCCACATCAGTTAGGTTTAAAAGCTTAGGAGAAATTTGAATTGCAGAGACAACGTTGCCGCTGAAGCTAATTTGCTTTTCGGTGAGAACAGGCCGGTTTGATCGGTCTCTCATCCGGGGGTTCTTCTCAAAAACAACAAATAAATCACCTTTGGCAAAACCTTCGTCAACCGAATCCTTAAGTTGAGCCTTCATTTCATAATTAACCAACTGGCCGCGCCGCAGAGTTTCGCGAACGCTGAGAACCTTAATTGCATTCGAGGTGCTTTTTACATCGAGCACTTTTAGCGTTGGATTACCAGATGCGCTGATTTTTATCGTCTTGACAGGGAAGTTCCCTTCTGTCACCTGCCCAAACTCAATTTGTGGTGGTGAAAAACTTATACCGCCTGAGACAATAGTACCGCGGACAGTCAATTGACATTCACCTACGAAGGGCTTATCAAACCTAACCGTCACCGTTGCCTGTTTAAATCCAGTGCCAACTGCGGGACTGTTAAACTGGCACAAAATCTCACCTTCTTCGTACATTTTCAGTACGTTTTTTGTCGGTGTCGCAATCGTGCATCCACAACTCGAAGATACAGAACGAATCGTAATATCTTCTTTGTAGATGTTTTTAATTTTGAATCGATATTCCGGCTTTTCACCTAAATTAACTTCTTTGAAGTCATGTACATACTCGGTAAACATTTTCCGAGCCCATTCCTGCCCAAGTAAAACATCCCCAGTTCCCCATGAGACCATCATGACAGCAAAGAGACGAACTATAAATTGTTGATCAAACATAATCGGTTTCACTCAGCGCGGTCCAAAACTTACATGAACAATGTTAACGCGATTAACGCACGATTCATAGGTTGCACTGAAACAGGGAACAAAAAGATCCAACGTTCACAAGAAAATGCGTCCTAAACCACCCATTTTTAAATCGAACTTCACAACTCTTAAATTGCGTAGGTTTGGATTTGTTCAAGCTTGCCAATTCATGTCTCCAAGTTCCACTGAGTGACGCGCTTGAAAACAGACATTCCTGGGCCTTATTAGGCAACATTAATTCAGAATCAAAATTTCCTTGACGTACGGACAAACGACTGTATTCGAAATAGATTATATTAGACAGCCAACAACGTTTGTCGAGCGGCCTCATATCACCACCCAGTAAGGTCTATATGAAGAAAAAAAACCGACTATTTGGACCGGCAATTCTTGTTACGGCAGCATTTATTGGGCCAGGAACCGTCGTAACGGCGAGCAGTGCAGGCAGTGATTTCGGTTTTGTATTACTTTGGGCGATCGCGTTTTCGGTTTTAGCAACCATCGTGCTTCAAGAAATGGCTGCCCGCGTTGGAGTCGTTACCGGACACGGACTAAGCCATGTAATTAAAGACGCAATCGACAATCGAATCTTTCGCATCGGTGTGTTAGGGTTAATTTTGGTCGCGATTTTGGTCGGAAATTCGGCCTACCAGACAGGCAACATCCTCGGTGCCACCGCAGGGATAGAAGCCATCATTCCGACGGTTAATTTGCAAAAATCGCATCTGGCTGGTTCCGTGGCCATTGAACTCCAGGTCAAAGAAGGAAATATTCAGTTCATCCTCGTTAGTTTGGTTGCGGTCGTAACCATGACGATCATTTGGATTGGCCGAGTTGATTGGCTTCAAAAAATCTTGACCGTGTGCGTCGGGCTTATGAGCTGCCTATTCCTTTATTCAGCAATTGCCTCTCAACCGAATGGGTCGGACATTGCGGCCGGATTCGTTCCCCGCATTCCGACCGGCAGCGAATGGTTTGTAATCGGAATCATTGGAACCACAGTCGTTCCATACAACCTATTCCTCCACGCCAGTGCGGCTGCTCAACAATGGGGCGAAGCTGAAGCAGCAGACGACACTAAATCCAGCATTCGATACTCACGAATTGACACAATTCTCTCTGTCGCACTCGGCGGATTGGTAACTTGTGCAATTCTCATCACCGCCTCCATGGCATTTCACAACACAGGTAACAATGCCGGGAGCGGCGGCCTCGATATTGCCAAGCAACTTGAGCCCGCGTTAGGAACAAATTCAAAATTTATTTTTTCAATAGGCCTATTTGCTGCTGGGCTCACTAGTGCGATTACCGCGCCAGTCGCTGCAGCATTCGCCGCGTCTGGATGTTTTGGCTGGAGTGGCAAGCTGTCTGACATCAGATTGAAAATAACTGCAACTACTGTTGTTTTGATTGGCGCCGCATTCGCAATCTGGCTCGGTAAAAGTCCACAACAAACAATTATATTGGCACAGGCTGCAAACGGCCTCCTACTTCCCTTACTCGCGGTTCTACTCTTGGTTATCTGCAATCAAAAATCGGTTATGCACGATTTCAAAAATGGAAAATTATCCAACGGCTTAGGGATTTTGATTCTGATAATTACCGGAGTAATCGCGATCAATCAGTTAAATTCAGTTAAAAACAAAATTCGTGCTATCGTCGCGCCAACCAAAACAACATCGATAGAAATTCTCAGTCACAATTCCAAAATAATCACCCGAGATCAATCCAATAATCGAATTTAACATTGGGCATGGAAAACCTAAACATAAATCGGTGAAACGAATCACTGGCCACTTACAAGGCTTTAGATTTTGGCCTAATCTGATCCCTACGATGAGGTTCGATGTAAACTGTAAATTCGAAAATTGAATCGCTTACGTTATTATAAGAAGTAAACTGCACAAAATCGCGTTCACTCAATTGAATCGAACTTAGTATGAAAAATTTTACGACAAACGGTTTAGCGGCGATTGAGCCGGGCGGAACTCTACAACCAATTACTTATGAAGTTAGTGCGCCCGGAGTAAAGGAAGTTATTGTAGATGTCGAGTACTGCGGCATTTGTCACAGCGATCTCAGCATGGTTGATAACGACTGGGGAATTACACAATACCCGTTAGTACCAGGTCACGAAATCATTGGTAAAATCGCGGCCATGGGTGATGGCGTCCATCATGTCAGGATTGGTGACTCAGTCGGTATCGGCTGGCATTGCGGGTACTGCAATGAATGTGCATGCTGCAATTCCGGAGATCAAAACCTGTGTGCGACGGCTCAGCCAACGATCGTCGGGCACCACGGAGGCTTTGCAGACCGAGTCAAGGCCGATGCCAGTGCCGTAGTTGTCATTCCCGAAGGAGTCAATCTCGCCACCGCTGGTCCGCTGATGTGTGCTGGTATCACTATTTTCAATCCGATGATTCAGTTTGGAGTACGTTCGACGGATCGTGTGGCAGTCATTGGAATTGGTGGCCTCGGACATTTAGCGGTCAAATTCCTCAGTGCCTGGGGATGTGAAGTTACCGCCTTTACCTCAAGTGAAGAAAAGAAGATTGAAGCGTTGTCTTTCGGTGCCCACCATACCCTTGATTCTCGAGACTCCGAGGCGATTGAACAGTCAGCCAACTCATTTGACTATCTCATTTCCACCGTCAACGTAAAATTAGACTGGAATCAGTACATTAATACGCTCAAACCCAAAGGAACGATGGTGTTTGTCGGTGCAACGCTTGAGCCTTTAGACCTAGTAGTCATGCCACTGATCCTTGGCCAACGTACAATTGCAGGTTCCACTGTTGGTAGCCCCGCAGTCATTCAGGAAATGCTCCAGTTTGCCAGTCGACACCAAATCAGCCCGCTCGTTGAACAATTCCCGATGTCTGAGGCAAACTCGGCGCTGAACCATGTCCGGCAAGGAAAACCAAAATATCGGGTTGTGCTGGCGAACCATTAACCAATAGTTTTTTAGGTGCTCAAACGAACTCCCGCAGATCAACGAGCTGTCAAAATTTAATTCCCATGCATCCGACTGGGATTAATTCTCAGCCCAGTGCCCAGACTGACTGGCTCAAGGGAAATGGCAACGAGGAAGTCGAGACGATTGGAAAACTACCGAGCAACAGTTAATCGCCGGAAGCTGCCCGCGAAGAGAGGCTTTATGACTGGCACGAGGAGCAAAACTAATTTTTGCAAACCAAGAAAGTGAGGGCGCAGGGGCTCGAACCCTGGACCTACGGATTAAAAGTCCGTTGCTCTACCAACTGAGCTACGCCCTCGGAAGCCAAAAGTGGCCCCGTGTGAACGGATAAAGATCACCAATTCGACCAAAAGTGTCAAGGGGCATTTCGATGAAATATCAACAATGCCGTTTATCCCCAAGGAATGTGGTATTTATCGGACACAACTCAAGCTCAGGCCATAAAAAATGCACGAGACCAAATTTAAAATTTAGAACTCGTGCACGCCGGTTTCACATCAGTTGGACCGAGATGGAGCCGCAGGAGTTAACAATGGCCAAAGCCAAAACAGAAGAATCGCGGAATTTTTTCAATTCGTCCAATTCTTAAGCCTACTGTGCTTCCAAAACCGAGAATTAGCTTGGAGCTGCCAGGCTAACGCATTGTGCCTCAATAAAAATTACCAACAGTTGTGATAATTTACCGATAAATTTCATTAAAGCTCGAAATACTCCCGCTGTTACCGCCAAGGTCTGTTCTTGCCGACAAGACGAAAACAGCTTTGAAATTAGTTTTCTATATTAGTACTACCGGTTGGCTTTAACGGCTCGTTTCCGCGTGATACCCTAATGCAACGCTTTCAACATT
>CALKNI010000162.1 GCA_938091115.1 uncultured Pirellulaceae bacterium
CATCGGCGTACATCCGCAACTGCAACACCGTCGAGTTTACCTGAAGTACCAGCGTAAATAACCATGATCTGGTCGCAGACGTGAAGCGGCTTATATTGCGGTTGCTTCAGCAACTCAACCATCCGGTAACCCCGATCCAGGTCGGCCTGAGTCGCAGCATCCAAGTCCGTTCCCAGTTGAGCAAACGCTTCCAACGCTCGGAAAGCTGCCAACTGAAGTCGCAAACCACCCGCGACGTTCTTCATTGCTGAGACCTGAGCATTACCACCGACGCGGGAAACCGAAATACCAGCGTTCATCGCGGGTCGAACACCCGAAAAGAACAAGTCCGGCTGAAGATAAATCTGGCCATCTGTAATCGAAATCACGTTGGTTGGAATGTAAGCAGAAACCTCACCCTCCTGTGTTTCAATAATCGGAAGCGAGGTGATTGAGCCACCACCCAGTTCGTCACTAAGCTTCACGCTTCGCTCAAGCAGACGCGAGTGACAGTAAAACACGTCACCAGGATAAGCTTCACGACCAGGAGGACGACGCATCAGCAACGATAATTCGCGATAGGCAACCGCCTGCTTGGAAAGGTCATCGTACACAACTAGACAGTGACCGCCGGCGTACATGAAATGCTCGGCCATCGCAGTCCCGGCATAGGGAGCGATGTACTGCATTGGAGCTGGAGAACTCGCACCAGAAACGATAACCGTGGTGTAATCCATGGCTCCGTTTTCTTCCAATTCCTTGATGACACCGGCAACCGAAGAATCTTTTTGACCAACAGCAATGTAAAAACATTGAACGCCAGTCCCTTTTTGATTAATGATTGCATCAATGCCGATTGCCGTTTTACCAGTTTTTCGGTCACCAATGATCAATTCGCGTTGCCCGCGTCCTACCGGCGTCATCGCGTCAACCGCTTTGATACCGGTTGGCATCGACTCAGTCACAGGCTTTCGCTCTGCAACCCCAGCAGCGATAATTTCAACTGGACGCGTAGCATTTGAATTAACCGGACCTTTTCCGTCGAGCGGATTACCTAGCGGATCCACTACGCGACCGACAACCGCTTCACCAACAGGCACCGAGAGTAACGTTCCCAGCGATTTAACCTGATCACCTTCGTTAATCTTAAGGTAATCACCCAAAATAATAATACCGACTGAGTTCTCTTCGAGGTTAAACGCTAGGCCGATGATTCCCCCCGGGAATTCGACCATCTCACCTGCGGCAACATTCGTAAGACCATGAACACGGGCAATACCGTCACCGACTTCCAGCACGGTTCCGACTTCGCGAACATCAATCTCGCTCTCAAAGTTAGTGATTTCCTGTTGAATCACCGAGGCGATTTCGTCAGCACTGATTTTCATTGATTTCCTCGTTATTTTTAAAAGACAACCCTTCGGCCATCCTTGCTTCAACCAATTGAAGTTTGTTGTATTTTCTAAAGCCTCTGGATCTACTCAACCATTAATCCGAAGTGGTAAAGCGATCCAATTTCTCTCGAATGGCATCCGAGGCACGCTTCACAGCCCGCGACCGAACCTGAGACAACTGATTTACCACACTGCCGTCGTAAACCGTGTCACCCACTCGAACCACAATCCCGCCAAGTATTTCAGGATCGACTAGAACCTGAAGACTGACATCCTTGCCAAGTGTCTTAGACAACTGATCGGTGATTCGACCAACGGCTTCGCCATCTATCGGAGACGCAGATGTCACGACCGCTTGAACGCGACCCGACATCTCATCACGCAAAGTTTTTGCCGAAGCTGAAATTGCACCAAGACAGTCGAAACGACCCTTACTACCTACAACCTTAAGGAAGTGCAGCAAGCCTTTTTCAACCTTTCCCGCAAACGCTTTATCGAGCAAATCCATCTTAGAAGTTACACCGATCCTCGGAGACTCCAAGGCCTCTCGCATACCAGCAACGCCGTTTATTGCGTCGACGACTTCGCCGAGCTCATCGACCAGCTGGTCGACGTTTCCAGCATCCGCACCAAACGCCAATAGCGCCCGTGCATAAACATCGCCCAACTGTTGCTGGTCGCTGTCGAAAACCGTCGATTGTTTCGCTTCTACCATCGAAAGTGACTACCTAATCAGTCGTTGATTGATCTAAACGGCAACTATGCCCCAGTGGTGAACTGCTCAAGTGATTTCTCAATCAAGTCGGTATGATCCGATTTATCAAGTGATCGCCCGACGATACTGCCCGCAAGACTTACAGCCGAGTCCACACTCGATTCCGCCAGATCCCGCACCGCAGCGGTCTTCGCCGCTTCAATGTCAGCCAACGCCCGCTCTCGAGTTTTCTGAGCCTCAGCAGCAGCCTCGGCCATGATTTTCTCTTTGGCAACGTTTGCGGTTGACTTTGCTTCGGCGATCAAGGCCGAAGCCTCCCCGTCTGCTCCAGCCATCTTTTCTTGATAAGCAGCGAGTTGAGCTTCAGCTTGGTCTTTAGCGATTCGGGCTGCCTCAATGTCATCCACCATCCGCTTCTCTCTCGCATCCAAACCCTCGATAATTGGGTTCCAAGCGAACTTAAATAGTACCGCCAAAAGCCCAATAAAAATCAGGAGGGAGAAAAATAGCGTATCGACTCTCAGCTCCAACGGAGGGCTCGCGGCCCCGGAAGCAATCAAGCCTACCAGATTTTGGTTCAACATCATCACTCTTCACCAAGTAAGAAAATCAAACTGAACAATCCACCTTAGGTTTGCCCAAAAGCACAGATTGAGCTTTTGAGCTAGTCCCCAAGATTTAGAATACAAGACAAAGAAGGATGGCAGCAAATGCAGCACCTTCAATCAGAGCCGCAAAGATAATACCGGCGCTCTGAACGCTCGATGCCATCTCCGGCTGTCGTGCAATGCTCTCACAAGCAGCACCGCCAATTTTACCAATACCAAGACCAGCACCCACCACAGCTAATCCGGCGCCAATCGCTTTGAGCTTCCACTCAACGCCTTGCCCTAAAAACAACTCGCCAGCAAGACCACCTTCTTGTGCGAAAGTTGGCGAACAGAAGAGGAAACCCCCCATAACGAACACTAACGCAAACAAAAACCTATACATTCAAAAGTTCTCCAAATTCAAAGAGCAGCAAATTTTTCTAAAATATTCAAATCAGTGAGGATGAATAGCCGCACCGATAAACAACGAAGTCAAAAACGCAAAAACATAAGCCTGAATAAAGGCCACCAACAACTCGAGAATGTTGACCGCAATCGTTGTCAGAATCACCGCAGGACCAACACCCCAAATCAACTGGGTGTGCCAGGTTACACCGATAAATGCGACAAATACGCCGACCACCAAGTGACCGGCAAACATATTTGCAAACAATCGAACCGCCAACACGGCATGCTTGATCAGCAAGCCAAAGACCTCAATACCCCAAATCATCGGAATGAGGATTATCTTTAAAAAAGGATTGATGTCGAGGTGGGGTGCCTGAGCTTTCAAGAAACCCGCAAAACCCATCTTCTTAATTCCAGTCGACATTACCACAAAGAAGACCGAAATCGCCAACGCCGCAGTCACTGAAATCGAACCAGTGGCGGCCCCCAAACCAGGAACCATTCCCAAAAGATTCAGGGCCAGCACAAAAAAGAATATTGTCCAAATAAACGGCAAAAACCGCTTGGCGTCCGAAGAACCAATCCCGGGAACAGCAACCTCATCGCGGATATAGCAAACCATGACGTCAATCACGTTCCAAAAGCGACCAACGGGACGATCGCCGCTCTTAATCCGCTTAGCATATGGAATAAAGATCGCCGCTACAATCAACGCCCCAATCAACTCCAGCACCACAAACTTGGTTGGCTGAAAAGTGACAGGGCCCACAAAATCATTTTTCTGGTACGCCCAAACCGAACCGTTCTCGCCCATCATTGGACTTTCGTCCGTGTACGGGGAAATCTGCGGAATATACAACTTGTCCTTAATCATTCCTTCGCCCCACGGCGGAAAAGCCGGTAGCTCAAAGTGATCTGAATCCTGAACATGCCCAATCAAACTATCGGGACTCAGATAATACCCCATCGCAAGGTCAATATTCTCATTCCATTCATCAGTCGATGCCGAATCTCCGCCATGCCCATGACCGTCTTCGTGGTGACCGTCTTCGTGGTGACCGTCCTCATCGTGGCCATCTTTACCATGACTACCTGCGTCGTGATCATGGCCACCTTCATCATGCCCATGACCCTCTTGTGTCGTCTGTTGTTCGTCATCCTGAGGACCAACGACCGAGAGTAAGCTGTTTTTTTTCATCGAGCAGCAACTGCCTATTAATTTCTATTTTGACTTCCGCCGAACCAGTTTATCCAGAAATCTCATCTCCGCCAGCACCTGCGGGACCAAGTTTTTTTAAAGCAACCTGAACGTCCGCGACCATACCCACGAAATAAAAGCAAATTATATAAAAAACCAAACTCAAATCGAGCGGTGGATCACGCAAATAGATTCCCCAGACCGCAACCAAACCGGGAATACTCACCCTAATTGCCATCTGCATCGCCATGCGAGCCATCAACAGCTCATGTCCCCTCGGATACTCGCTCGCAACATGAGCGGCAAGTGTCGAAACGAGACAAACACCCAATGCCAAAAAACCAGTATTAACATCGGTTTCAAGAAACCATCCTACGGGAATCACCACAGCACCCGCCAACAACTCCACAACTGTTAGGAAAAGCAACCGTACAAACATCGACTGCAAGGCCAACTGCTGAAACATAACGGCCCCTAACTTTGTTGTGAATCTTCATCCGAGTCAGCTTTCGAGACTCGCCCTACATCAACAGGCCCCGATACCAGTAGCATGAGTTGCCTAACCGCAACCCCCATCCCCAGCACCAACCCCAAAAGGGTAAACACCAACACCGACCCAATATTTTGATCGATCCAATAACCCACCAAACCAGGAACGATCATCATAATACTGATGGACGTTACCTCTGAAGCCTTAGAAAAAGACTTCGCCATGGGAGATCGGTCATCAAGCGTATTTACCAACGTTCTGACCTGCCACGACTGTAAGATTGGCCTGTTTTTTTCGAGTGAAAAACCTTTCGGGCTAATCTAATCACTGGTATGTCACCCGACAAGCCCGCACCCAGAAAGATTGAGAATATTTTCACAATGTTGACATAAACTATTACACACCAGTATTTTACATCTTAAAAACTCACCCGTGAAGTTGCCGAAGTAATTTAACTTACGATGACTCAATTTCCCTTAATCCAAGATTGCGTCTGTGGCAAAAACGTAAGCCTTTACGATTAAAACACTTAGGCCAACCCCAAAAGCAATGAAAACGCCCCAAGAACCTCCAAAACGTTTGCTTTTTGAGCATATTTCAACTAAACTTATCGAAAGAAACGTGGACGTTTCAATGCGATGGGGAGCTTTTGAGACTTCAGCGTTTATCGCGGTAGTTTTGCTACCCCTAGTTTTTTAGTTGCGTTCCAAAACAGAGACCTCGCAACCTTTTCAACGTGAACTGCTTTGCAGGGGTCGGCGACCGCAAGGGATACGGTCGATTAACAATTCACTTCCTTCTTCGGATCGGACTCCGCAAAGCCGGAATTGTGTACTGGGTATCTCCAGTACAAACATTCGACGCCCCCTGGGCTGCGTCGAGGAGTACGAAACTTGATTACTGCAGCGAACCTAGCGTCTCAAAAATCCAAAGAACTCGCCCAGATGGCCAAAGAGAAAGGCGTTTCTGGCTGGCATTCGATGCGAAAAGACGAGCTGGTCAAGGCTCTTCTGAAAGTCGCCAAACAAAAAGCGAAAGCTAAATCTGGAACCACTCGTAAAAAGGCCACAACGACAAAAACTGCTGGAAAGTCAGTTCGCGCCACCAAAGCTTCGGCTACCAACAAAAAGCCAAAGCAATCGGATTCTGCGATTGCAAAGAAGATCCGAATCGAGCGAGAACGACAAGAAAATTTAAAAAACCTGTCTTCCGCCGTCGGCATGGCCAGGCGCAACACCCCACCCGAAAAAGATCGCGTGATCTTGATCGTGCGAGATTCATTCTGGCTTCAGGCGTACTGGGAAGTCACTCGAGCGACCGTGCAACGGGCCAAGGTGGCAATGACTGGAATTTGGCACAACGCGAAACCAGTTCTACGCCTCCTAGAAATCACAAGCGACGGTAACACCAACTCCGTTGAGAAAGTTGTTCAAGAAATTGAAATTCACAGCGGCGTAAACAATTGGTACGTCAACATCACCGAACCCTGCAAAAATTATCGGATTGCAATCGGCTACACCGCCCCGGGTGAAAAATTTCACCTGATTTCGAAAAGTAATCAGGTCTGCCCCCCGCCGGGCAGTTCACCTGAAGGTGAACACTGGACCGACATCACCAATGACGTAGAAAAATATTACTCTTTGAGTGGGGGGCACGACCCAAGAACCGTCTCAGCAGATCTACAAGAAGTGTTTGAAGAAAAGGCTCTTCAGCCAATGCACGCTCCGGCATTCGAGCGGTTAGGGTCTGGCGTAAACGCCAATGGACAGCGATTCAACTTCCAAGTCGACGCTCACATGATTGTACATGGAGCGACCGACCCAAGAGCGACCGTAACTGTCGCGGGAGAACCAATTCGCCTCCAGCCCGATGGATCATTTGCCCTGCGACTGGAACTCCCGGACCGTAGACAAGTCCTTCCCGTCGTCGCATCCAGTCGCGATGGCACTCACCAGCGAACGACCGTCCTCGCCGTTGAGAGAAACACCAAAGTTATGGAGCCCATAACCAACGACAATAAATCGTAAGAATCAGGCGTTTCCTCGCCGACTATCTAACCAACACTCTGAGCCACTGCGGGACTTCTCGCCAGTGGCTCGTTGCTTTTCAAGAGATTCAAGCATTGATTCTCAACCCCTATCGCTTCTCGCCCCAACACGAACGAAGGGAACTCGCTAAAATCGGCACAGTCCAAGTTACCCCGCGTTCGAAGACCAATCAAAAACCTAAATAATTGTGAACCACTCATCCTGCAAATGGATTTTGGAAATCACAGAAACAAACAAGCACATGACGAAAGACAGCCGCGAGAATAGAATTCCACCTGGTCAACAACTAGTGGCGCCTGGAAAATGGCCTGTGATTGGTGAACGCCTACCGGCAGAAACCAACACCCCCTGGTCGCTCAAAATTATCGGCGAAGTCGATAAATCAATCACGTTAAGCCTCGAAGAGCTACGATCGCTTCCACAAACCAAGCGAACGATGGACATTCACTGTGTTACACGATGGTCGATGTTAGATACGACTTTTTCGGGAGTGTTGCTCAAGGACTTGCTTTCCGAAACCGGGGTAAAGCCGAGTGCAAGATTCGTCTCTTTTCTGGCGAGATCGAAACGAAAACATGCCGCCTCCCTGGCTCTCGAAACCGCCATCAATCTCAAAACTCTCATTGCGACCGAGGTCAATGGGGAGCCAATTGGCATCACTCACGGTGGCCCCATTCGAAATATTGTTGAATCAAGATACTTCTACAAAAGCGTGAAATGGCTGGAAAAGATTGAACTGCTAAACGAAGATCGACTTGGATTCTGGGAAGCCGAATCAGGCTACCACAATCAGGCCGACCCCTGGGCAGAACAGCGTTACATGGCACCAACGATTGATCGACGAACCGCCCTTAAGCTGATTGAGACAAAAGACTTCTCCGATCAGGATCTGCGCAGTATCGACGCATCTCAACGCAACCTTGCGGGGCTTAACGCGAACGGTGCTTCATTAAGAGACGCCAATTTCTCAGGGACGACCCTTGCAGGTGCCGACTTCACCAATGCCAACCTTTCCAATGCTCATTTCCACAATGCGAACCTTTGCAATGCCGTGTTTGTGGACGCCGACTTGGAAGGGGCAGATTTCTCTGGAGCCGACTTGAGAGGGGCCAATTTTACAGGCACGTCATTGATCGGCGCCTCGTTTTTTTCCGACAAGCTAGGAGTCGCGGTCGGCGCAATATTTGACAAAACGACCCAATTACCTCCCGCAGCGATCGAGCCCTTATTCCCTGAACAACTTCATTATGTGAACAAAGCGATGGGATAACAGTTCCCAGAAGGGAATCTGTTTCGCCCAAGGTGCCCTCGGGTTGCCCAGAACATTTTTTGCCAGTCCAATGCCTAATCAACGCTGAAAGATCCACGACTTGCTGTTGCAACACAGAGCTCTGGACAATCACTACTGGGAATTCACCTCAGCTTTCTGGAGAAATCTATGTCGTCAGACACAAGAACCGACCAAATGAAGACTTTGTCGCCAAAACGAAACACATCCAGCGCGACCACCGCGGCAGAACTCGCAGCAGAACAGCTGAAACATTTCCATATCGAACCAGACACCGAATACGGCCAAACGCTATCGCGAGTCGTCGAACGCATGTACGAGTCTCAAGGCGATATCTCGCATCTCTGGCAGCTCACGCTTGAATCGATGAATTCGCTCGATCAGAATGACCGAATTCAACGCTTCAACGCGAAAAAGTTTCTTTCATTCCAACTTGCAAAAATCCTCGACACGCTCCAGCACCCATTTCGCAAGAGCTATCAATCTCTAGGCTACAAATCGGAAACCATGGCGGCGAAAGGGCCCTACCCGGTTTTCGACAATGTTACCGCGCTCTTTTCCGCCACCCCCGTCATCACTCGCACGGCAACCTACATCTACGCGTGTGCCGAGTGGATTGAGGACGCCTTCCGTGGCAAAGAGCTCATGCTGGAGATTTACTCGCGACTCTTAAACCCAACCAGCGTCTGCCTTGCCAATCACATTGTCGACCTTGAAGCAGGAGATTACGCGTCGGAGTACATGGCTTGGAACTTCAATAGCGGTATGGCTGCAATCGATTCAGCTCTGGCTCACCTCCTCGGACGCGATGACATTCTCATCACCAGCCGTAATATTTACGGAGGTGCCTACCAACTTATTCACGACTGGTACGCGAAAGACGGCAACCTCGAAATTTCAGTGGAGACCTTCGACGGCTATACAGCTGCCGAATTTGCCCCATTCCTTGCGTCCGTTCAGGAAAAGGACGCCGACCGCATCTCACAAGGGCGAAAGATTTATATCTATCTCGAATCCCCAAGCAACCCGCAGGGATACGTCCTTGATGTTGCCGGCATTTCAAAAATCGCTCACCAACAGGAACTTAAAGTCATTCTTGATGCGACCGTTGGCACACCCTTTCTCTACCGACCCTTGAATCGCAAGAATCCGGACGAAAGGCCTGACTTTGTGATTCATAGCTACACCAAAGATCTGAGCGGATGCGGCGCTGTGATCGCCGGTTGTGTGATTGGAAAAAACAACGAAATGTTTATCCCCAAAGGCCAATCTGTGGGCGGGCGATCCTGGGACGAAACAATGTTCTGGAATGTCTATTACATCAAAGGGGCGTTCCTTAACGCTGACGCCGCATTCGAAGTGATGCAAGGGATGAAAACGCTTACCGTGCGGATGCTCAGAAAGTGTATCAATACCCAAATCCTTGCAGACTTTCTGGATTCTCACGCGGATATCCAAGTCAACTGCAACGGTGTTCAAGGCAACGCCAATTCAAACCTCAGAGAAGAAAATCTTTACCTTGGCCTGCCCGCTCCCTTATTCACTTTTGACATGGGCGATATCGAACGAGATGCCTTTCAGAGATTCTTCGACTCCCTTTCACCAACTTTCGGCCATATGATCAGTCTCGGACAATCGAACACGATCGTGAGCTGTCCGTCGCTGACAACGCATTCTGAATTAAACGAAGAAGCACTGGAAGATTCAGGCTTGACGCCGACCACGGTTCGCTGTGCCGTTGGAGACGAAGACCCCATCGACCTAATTAGGCATTTTGTCCACGCTGCCCGGGGGACGATCGACCTCGCCTGCCCCGGATACTCCGATGGCTTCATGAACGAAGCAGACACGCGGCAGATGATTCGAGATAGATATACGGCAACTCATTCTTCCCATGTTGAATCTCAACTTGAGCGATCCGGTGGAGAGCATTGGTTTTAATCACCCCAGCCATTGCCGCCGGTTAATCAAAACCACAAATTCACCAAATTAGAGGTGGCGATTCACAACCAACGCTTGTCTAATTCATTGCCGATCTGAAATTCATCGTATTGTTTTGCGTGAACGAACCCCGACGCATTTGCGTAACACTCACGGTATTGAGCCGTGCGAGAAACTATCCCGTCCCCATTTCTGTTTTGCAAGAGGATTGCTATGTCTCCCGATGAAAGCCCGGAAGAACTTACATCCTTAGTTCACGTACCAACCGAAGCAGAGGCCGCACCGATTGTTGACGCCTTAAAGGCGGCGGGCATCTCCGCAACAATGACCGGCGGTTTCACTGCTGGCTTCATTGCCGAAGCACCCGGGGACATCTCGATTCAAATCTTCAAGCGGGATGAAGCTGCAGCTTCAGAGATTGTAAAAAACTTCAAGGCTGACAATGCTGCCATCGATTGGGATCAAGTTGACGTGGGCGAACCGGAGGACGAGTGATTCCCTAATTCCAACTCCTGCTCAGCCTGAAGGAGGGCAGGGGAGGCTTGAAGAACACCGAGGTACCGATTACTGCCTCAGACCTAGTTCGAACGGTGAATTTCAAACAACATTCGAAAAATCACTCGCTGAACTTCCGAACAATGATCGATGCGTTGTGGCCACCAAACCCAAAACTGTTACTCATTGCATAGGTAATTTCACGTTCTTTGGGAACATTCGGCGTGTAGTCCAAATCGCAATCAGGATCAGGGTTGGTCAGATTAATCGTTGGGGGAATAATTCCTTTCTGAAGCGCCTTGATCGATACGATCAGTTCGATCCCGCCACTCGCCCCTAAGGAATGGCCCAACTGACTCTTCGTGCTACTGATGCTCAGATTGTAAGCGTGCTCTCCAAAAATGGTTTTCACCGCACGCGTCTCTGCCTTATCTCCCAAGGGAGTACTGGTCCCATGGGCGTTGATATAATCGATCTCGCTCGGTTCTAATCCTGCATCTTGCAAGGCCATTTGCATAGCCATCGCAGCACCCGACCCGGTATCGTCGGGCGAAGTGATATGGCCAGCATCACAAGAGGTTCCAAATCCAACCACCTCAGCAAGAATGTTGGCACCCCGCGACTTGGCATGCTCCAACTCTTCAAAAATAAGTACCCCAGCGCCTTCGGAAAACACAAAACCATCTCGGCCCGCATCAAACGGACGACTCACCGTTGCCGGGTCCTCTTTTGAATACGATAGAGCTTTCATGTTGGCGAATGCAGACATCGCCAAACGACTTAACGCAGCCTCAGTGCCTCCGGTAACCGCGAGATCACAAACGTTGGAACGAACCAACTCCCAGGCGTTACCCATCGCATTGGTCGCACTCGCGCAAGCAGTTGCAACACTGTAATTGGGCCCGCGCAACCCATGCCGGATTGCAATATTTCCACCACCAGCGTTCAGCATTAGCTTGGGAATCGTCATTGGAGAAACGCGGCTGGGGCCCTTCTGAACCAAGCGGGTCATCTGCTCTGATATGGTGGTCATTCCACCAATTCCAGAACCCAGAATGCAACCATAACGTGCTGCATTTTCACTCCCAACAGGATCAAACCCCGAATTCTCAAAGGCGCTGGCCGCGGCCACCATCGCAAACTGGGAGTACCGGTCTATCTTGTTGGCTTCTTTTTGGCCAATTATTTCGTTCGCGTTCCAATCGTAAACATCACCGCCGATTTGGACTTTGATGTCGTCAACCTCGAACAGTTTGATTCGATGGATTCCACTTTCACCGTTCAAAATCCTGTCCCAACAATCGTCTACATCACAACTGAGTGAATTGACTAATCCCCATCCAGTAATGACCACACGTCGCGCCATGAAACTAACTCCGAATTCCCTGCTGTTATTTTCGTTTGAAAACTCAACCATTTAGTTTTTGGCGAGTTCATGAGTTCATTTAACTCAAAGATAATTCTATTGAGCTTGCCGCTGGATTCGATTCACGAAGAACCAAAGCAAAGCCGCCAACATCTCGCGGAGAAACTGAACCTAAAAAATAACCGCAGGATAACTAAATGCCATCCTGCGGATTGTTTTAAAGACCGTCTCGCGACGAATCAATTCAATTTCAGCATCTTCAACTAAGCTGTCGCAGAAGAGCTCTCGATATGACTAATCGCTTCACCGACCGTCTGAATTTTCTCTGCAGACTCGTCAGGAATGTTGATATCAAATTCCTCTTCAAGCTCCATCACCAACTCGACAGTGTCGAGCGAATCTGCTCCGAGGTCATTGACGAAATTCGACTCTCGTTTAATTTTGTCTTTCTCGACGCCAAGTTGCTCAGCAACAATGTTGACGACGCGTTCTTCGACCGATGACATATATCGGCCTCCTTCTAAAAAATTACCTTGCGGAAAACTGTTAACGTTGATTACTCATCTCAGCCCTCAACAGTTCGCAATCAAAGCGAAAACGTCTCGGTGGCAACATGAACAACGGCAATAAGATAGAGGATTCCGACAAAAAGGGTCAAGGCAACATCTCGAGAATCCCACTTTTTTAGCCTTAAAATTCGTTATTTCCGTCGAGTTTAGGCTGTCATTCCCCCATCGACAGTCAGAACTTGCCCAGTTACGTAAGATGCAGCAGGACTCGCTAAAAATAGAACACAAGCGGCAACGTCGTCCGGAGTGCCGATTCGATTGGCTGGAATCCGCTTTTTTACCTCGCCTAGGATCACATCTCCGAGTTTTTCGGTCATTTCGCTCTCGATAAACCCCGGGGCCACAGCGTTTACGGTGACCTTTCGTTTGCCCAGTTCCTTAGCAAGACTGCGGGTCATCCCGATCACTCCTGCCTTGGAAGCGGAGTAGTTGGTCTGACCCGCGTTTCCAATTAAGCCCGAAACGCTCGAAATGTTGATGATCCGACCATAACGAGAACGCATCATGCGCTGGGATGCCGCTCGCGTAAACAAAAATGTTCCTCTCAAGTTAACCGCAATCACGTCATCCCACTGCTCATCGGTCATCATCGGCATCAACGTGTCACGCGTAATCCCCGCATTGTTGACCAAAATATCAAGCTTGCCCCACTCGGTCGAGACTTTTTCGACGATCTCTTCAATCGCCTCTTTTTGACTGACGTCAGCTGCCATTACCTCTGCGGCACCACCCGCCTCTTCAATCAAACGCGCCGTCTCGGCCAGCTTTTCAGCATTTCGTGCTACCAAAGCAACACGGGCACCAGCTCCTGCTAAAGCGATAGCCATCGAGCGGCCCAACCCTTGAGATGCTCCCGTAACAATGGCATTTTGCCCAGAAAGATCAACCTTCATCGATTCCAAACTCATTTGTTCCTCAAATTTCTCTTACAAAAATTACTTGTGTCTGCTTGACGCACTAATCCGATTTAATCCAGCACGCCGTAACATTTAGTCTTTCGGTTAATTCGTTTCATCAGGCTTCTCAGAACACGGCCTACGCCGACTTCATAAAACTCATCGAACCCGTCTTCCAACATTCGTTCAATTGAATCCTGCCACAGAACGGGAGCACAAACCTGCTTCACCAACTGATCCTTAAACTCAGCTGGATCGGTATGAGGACAGGCATCCACATTAGAATATACCGGTAAACGTGTCGGCTGTATTTCGACTTGTGTTAGCGCTTCAGAAATTTTCCCGACCGCCGATTCCATGACGGGAGTATGAAATGCTCCAGCGACAGCCAAAGGGACTGATTTCATGGCTCCCGCCGCGTCTGCTACCGACGGAACTCGCTCGCAACTGGCCAGACCACCGGAAACAGCAATATTTCCCTTGCAAAGGAGATTAGCAATTTGCAAAACTTCCCCGTCTACCCGCGCTTCATCACATACCTTTTGCGTTTGCTCTCGATCAAGCCCCAGAACGCTAACCATAGAGCTAGGCGTCTCATCAGCTGCTTCTTGCATTGCCTGGCCACGCTTTTGAACCAACTGAAGCCCGTCTTCAAAACTCATCCCGCCAGCAAATGCCAAGGCCGTATACTCACCGAGGCTTAGACCGGCCGCGCCTTCACAATTCTGAAAAACATCTGGCTTTTCAATTTTTAGTTTCTCTAAAACCGCCATGCTACTGACGTACAAGGCAGGCTGACTAATGACGGTCGAATTAAGCTTTTCCGCGGGGCCATTAAAGCAAATATCCGCCAAATCGTAGCCTAACTGTTCAGCCGCCCGCTTGAATAACTCACTGGCCGCTGGCAACTCGTCGCAGAGTTCCCGCGCCATTCCAACTGTCTGAGCTCCCTGGCCGGGAAATAAAAAAGCAATCTTGGTCAATGCATCACCTCATTGAAGTTTTTGTTGATCCGTCAATCTAAGAACCGTAGATTTTGGTGTCAACGACGGGCGAGGTCTCAATTGCCGCCCCATCCACCAACTTCGTCACTTGACGTTAAAAATTTCCGAATAAAACAGGCAGAGCAGCAAAATTACTTACCACTGTGCCTGCCCGGTGCACCCGAAAGGCTCAGAACCAATCCGTCAATGTCACGTTGCCGTTAATAATTCACAATCGAAGATCATCAATGGCCACCAGTGAGTGCCTCGCTCAACTAAAAAATCCCGTTTTCCGGGGGAATCTCATATTTCATATGCGCGAACGCCTTCGCGGTCGCAACCCTGCCCCGAGGGGTTCTCAAGATCAATTCACTTCTTAACAAAAACGGCTCAACCTCATCGGCAAGAGTATCTGACACTGTATTCATCGTCGCAGCGATCGTACCAATTCCCGTTGGACCTCCCATGCAAACACGAATCAACGTATCGAGGTATCTCCGATCCTGTCGATCCAATCCGAGCGTATCAATCTCGGCCATTTGTAATGCCGCACGAGCTACCTCCACTGTAATCTCTCCTGCAGCTCGGCTCTGGGCAAAATCGCGCACCCATCGCAAGCGGTTGTTGGCAACCCGCGGCGTGCTGCGACTGCGCAACGCGACTTCACTCGCGGCATCATCGGAAATACCCACGTTTAATTTGCTCGCATTACGACGAACAATTTCCGTCAAATCATCGTCGTCGTAAAACTCTAAATGCTCTCGTATCTGAAAACGATCGCGTAATGGACCAGTCAACATCCCCGCCCGAGTGGTCGCGCCGATTAAGGTAAATGGCTGCAACTTCATATTGTGAGTTCGCGCGTTGATCCCCTCACCAAGAATTAGGTCAATTCGAAAGTCCTCCATTGCCGTATAGAGATATTCCTCCACTGACTTGGGAATCCGATGAATCTCATCAATAAACAAAACCTGCTTCGCCTGGAGGTTAGTCAAACTAGGAACGAGATCCTTGGGAGCCTTCAGACTGGGGCCTGATAAAAAATCAACCGGCACTTCCATTTCCAGCGGGATGCAATGAGCAAATGTTGTCTTGCCAAGCCCGGGAGGACCATCAAACAAAACGTGGCCAAGGACATCACTCCGCTGCCGCGCAGCTTCAATTGCAATCTGCAACCGTGCGATTACGTCCCGCTGACCGACCATATCGGCCATTCGCGAGGGACGTAGGCTAGGGTCATCCTCTTCAGGCACTGGATTGTTTGAAAGAATGGGTTCTCGGGTCATACATTTCGGTTGGGTAAAATTTTCAAAACAGTGCGGCTAATCTCTACCAATTCTACAAGATCAGCCCAGGCTAAATATAACGGTCAGATGACGTTTTCTATAGTTCAATCGGCCAGCCTGAATCGCACATTCGAATTTAATCTTTGGTTTCTCGAAAAAACGCTGGCTGGGTGGTATGAAATTTGAACCCACCACTCGGTTTAAGCTAAGTTATATAAGGTCAGTTCGACCGCTGCCTGCGCTGACGGAGCTACGAATTTTACGACGATTTATCACGACTATGGCAAACTCCAAACCTTCACCTCGCATACTTAACCGAGCGTTTGACCGCGCTGTCTCGCCTGTTTACCTCGTCAGTATCGACTTTGAAATCACCTATGCCAATCCAGCCTGTGGGCAATGGTGCGAAACAGACTTAGAGCAGATTCTCGGAGAGAAGTGTGTTTTTTCGAGCCAGGCTTCAGGTGGCCCTGAGAACAAAATCAATGGCCTCTGCCCGCCACCATCTCACTTCGAGCCCAACACTCCGCTGTCAGCTCCCTCGCGAGTCTTTACTCCCTCTGCGATTGACGAAAACAACCAAACAACCTGGAAATTCGCCTCGACCTTCCCCCTGAAAAATGCTGATAAAAAACTACTAGGCTTACTCGTTATCTGTGCCCCGCACACTTTTAATTCACCACCGGATCCCCAACCAGAGTCTTCCAACTTCTTACCAGAAACACTTCACACTCAACTTGCCGCCATCCGAGCACGCTCCGAGCACACCCATTCTCTCGAAAGTATGGTTGGATCCAGTTCGTTCTCAAAACAATGCCTTAAACGGGTAACCGCCGCAATTCAATGCGATGCTGATCTACTCATTACGGGACCACCGGGAAGCGGAAAGGAGCACATCGCGAGAGTCATCCACACTGCCCGGAACCCCAATCGGCACATCGATCTCCTCCCGATCCACTGTGCAATTGCAGATCAAAAACTAATTCAACAACGCATCAAGGAAATCACCAGCGAGCTGCCCAACAGCGGGAAGCTCTCCAATTCACAAACCTGGCTTCTTCTCCTTGACGTCGATCGCCTGGAACAAACTGCTCAGAGCGAACTCCTGGGCTTCTTACAACTCCCAGACTTTCCCTTGAGAACCATTGGCACTTCATCGTTGTCGCAGATGGAACTAACCACTTCCACTCAGTTCTCCTCTGAATTAGCGAATCAACTCGGCGTCATGGTCATCAACATGAATCCACTCTCCGAAAGAGTTGAAGATATTCCGCTGCTGTCTCAAGCACTGCTTGAACGAAACAACAACAATCGCAAGAACCAACTCACTGGGTTTTCCGACGAGACGCTTCAGCTTTTGCTCGAATTCAATTGGCCTAAAAATATTGACCAACTAAACCGAACCATTCAACTGGCTGCTCTCAATGCTGACTCCACTCTCATCCACCCCAGGGACTTGCCGGATGAATTCACACAATCCTTGAAAGCGATGCGTATCGGCAGATCTAAAGAAACAAAGATTGACCTAGATGCATTCTTGAGAGACGTTGAAGAAGAACTAATCACCCGAGCAATGAGGGAATCGAAAGGCAATAAAGCTAAGGCTGCTTCGCTGCTTGGAATCAGTCGCCCCAAACTGCTCCGCCGGCTACAGAATTTTGACACCCCTCCGAAACCTGTAGACCACTATCCCGGTTCAACTGATGAAATCGACTCTTCGGCATTCGAGGAACTCGAATGAGCCCTAACCCCACCGTCATTGTCTGGGGGCACTCCCCTCCGTGGTGCTCTGCGATTTCCCGCCAACTCAGCCAATTTCGGCTTTCATGGGTGCTCAATCACGAGTCACTGTGGGCCGAAGCATTAAAAATTGATGCCTCGACAGTTGTGATCGAGATACCGGATAAATCACTTGACTCCTTGGCTACCACCCTGGCCGAACTCGATAACAATGCCTTCCAAATCAAGACATTTACGGTCGGCAAACTACCTAACCCATTATGGGAACGAGAATTAAGAATGCTGGGCAATTGCGGTCATTTTGATTCCGCAGCTGACTTCCCTTCACTTGAAATTGCAATCCGACGTCACCACCAACACAGAATCCACAGTGAAACATCTGTCGAGCAAAATGTCTGGGCAAATCTGCCTTGGCCCACTCCCTAAAATCAATTGCGAACGTAGAATCGTTATTCACCTCTAACAACTTTATTATCTGAACAAATCAACATGACAGATCTCCCCCCCCTTGAGACGCGAGCCCGCCAATTACTCGGCACAGTCAAAGACCCTGAAACCGGTCGAAATCTCGCAAAACAGATCCACTCGGTCACCGCAGATAACAATGAACTAAAAATCCAGGTCGGATTGACTACGTTTGCTGCCCCTTTAAAAGCAGACTTTGAAAATGAGATCACAACACTCCTCAATGAGAACTTAGCCAGTGAAGTTGAAGATATATCTGTTGAAATCACCGAACATATTCGTCCCGCCCAACCACTTGGCCAAGTGGGACTCACAGCCAAAGCCGTAATTGCTGTAGCTGCAGGAAAAGGCGGCGTCGGCAAGAGCACGGTAGCGACCAGCCTAGCGCTGGCTTTAAAAAATGCAGGCTGCAAAACTGGAATTCTCGACGCGGATGTTTACGGGCCTAGTGTCCCACAGCTCACTGGTGTTCGTGGCCAAGTCCAAAAAATAGACGAGAAGATCCAACCGCTTGACTTTAACGGCATTCCTCTGATGAGCATAGGATTCATGCTTCCACCAGACCAAGCTGTTATTTGGCGAGGTCCCATGCTGCATTCGGCAATCAAGACTTTTGTTCAGGGAACGGCATGGGGCGACCTCGATTATCTCATTATTGACATGCCACCGGGAACCGGCGACATCGCCTTAAGCCTTTCTCAATTATTGCCGCTAACCGGAACCGTCATCGTCTGCACACCGCAAGAAGTTGCCTTGATCGACGCCATCAAAGCTGTGGGAATGTTCCGCAAAGTTAAAATCCCCGTCCTTGGCTTAATTGAAAACATGAGCAGTTTCATTTGCCCTGACAATGGCAAGGAGTATGACATCTTCGGCAAGGGCGGTGCCCAAAAATACGCAACGGAAGACAACATCGAGTTCCTCGGTGATATTCCGATCAATATCCAATTACGCGAACGCGGTGATGCGGGTGAGATGGCGGCCAACTTCGAGGACGACGAGGTAGCCCCACACTTAGTGAAGATCGCCCACAATCTCGTTAAAACGCTGGCAAAAAATGCCGCCGAAACCCCCGTGCAGGCACAACTTCCTGTGCTTGGCTAAATGCAGTCACACAAATCCCGCCTACCATCAGCGCAAAACTTAGGGCCACTTTTAAATAAAGTGGCCCTTTCTCGTTGTTTCAATGTGTCAGTTGCTTAACTCGAAAATCGAGTTACTTCTTCTTTGCAACTTTTTTCTTAGCAGCTTTTTTCTTAGCAGGCTTCTTCTTAGCAACCTTCTTCTTAGCTACTTTTTTCTTAGCTACTTTTTTCTTAGCTACTTTTTTCTTAGCAACCTTCTTCTTAGCTACTTTTTTCTTAGCAACCTTTTTCTTGGCTACTTTTTTCTTAGCTACTTTTTTCTTAGCTACTTTTTTCTTAGCTACTTTTTTCTTAGCTACTTTTTTCTTTGCAGGCTTCTTCTTTGCTGCTTTCTTTTTGGCCACAGGACGTCCTCCGTTAATAGACCGTGGCGAGTCGCCCCCTAGCAAACATATGCCAGTCTTAAAGCAAACTCACCATTCGAAATTAAACCACTTCTAGAAATGGATCGAATGTCAGCTCGTTTCCAACCTTCGATGGTCAGAGTTCAATTTCAAATTTCATATTCGAAAAAACAATCTGCTTCCGTCGAAAACAAAATCTGAACTCAAGTTGACGAGCGTCTTTGATTCGTAAGTTTTAAAAAACAAAAAAAACTTTTCAATATTGTTTTTGAAGTTTTCGGATTTTTTTTCCTCAACATTGAACCTGTTTTTTTCAATTAATCTAATCGACGTTAAAAAACGAACCCGAAGAGTTCGTTCCAAAACCAATAACTTCCACTTTCAACTGCAACAAGCCGTTAAAGTCAATTTCGAATTTCACTTAAAGTAATAAATGACCAATAAAAGAAACTTTGATCGAGACAGTGTTTCTCAACATGAGACAAACTACCTAGTCGACCAAAAAAACCATTGCATTGAGAGAGTTTGAAAAAAGGGATTTGGACAAAAAACACTTGGAAAAACAGAAAAAACAAAACACAACACCTTACGAATTAGTTTTCCTTCGACAGAAAACTCTTTGCACATGAATTTAAACTGAAACATCCAAGGCATCGATTCCTTCACAAACATTCCAGCAAAAACTAACGTAAACACGCACTGTTAGATTTTGATCTAAACAATTCACGCAAAATCGCCACACTTCAGTCCACAAAGCCGACGTCATTCGTAAGATTAAAAACACTGCGAAAAAAAAAATCAAAAAAAGTGTTTTTTTTTCTTAGTTTTGCTCCTTTAAGTCGATTTCGGAGTCGCTATCCACAATTTTTTGCAAACTGACTGAACTTCCCGCAAAGCAAAATTCACCTGCTATGCTCGACCTTGAAATTAAAACTGCGATTAATCTTGGCGTTAGACCCGATGCGGCTTCTAAGAACACAAGCAGTTCGAATCACCCGAACGAGACTGGTGAGGGACGCGGCGAAACCACTTGGCAGCCACTGGATTAGCTGAAGTTGCAACTACCAACGTGGGCCGTTGTACTGCTGGAGCATTTGATAATTGGTCCACGCCATAAACCCAAAAAAGAAGGCAAGAAACCGGTCCCCTGCCATAAAGCTGAATACTGCAATTAAAATCGCACAGCCAAGCGATAAAATGATACTGTTTCGAATTCCATTGTAAGCATCGATCTTCACCATGAACTGCCGAGCGATCTGCCCTCCATCGAGCGGGTATATCGGTGCAAGATTGAGTAGGTTCAAAAACAAGTTCAACATGATTCCGCCGTAACAGATCATGAATACGATCCCTCTTCCAGCATACTTGGACTCTTCGGAAAAGACGGGAATGAATAACGGCGGAAAACCTTCGTACCAGAGCAAAACTCCGCCTCCTAGCAAATACACCAAACCATAAAAAACCACTGCGAGCGCAAGCCCAAATGCTGGCCCGGCCACAGAGACGATAATTTGCTGGTTCGGATTTAATGCCCTATTCGACTGGCTACCCCACGCGCGTGAGGACTCAGGAATTGCCAATCCACCCATCCAATAAAGAACGATCCGAGAAGGAATACCAAAATATCGAAACGCAACGGCATGCCCAAGTTCGTGAATCAGAATGGAGACGAAAAAGATACCCGTTACCACCAAAAGCCCAACCCCTTGATTGACCTCTCTGGTGATTAAGCCTCTTCCCAGTAATAACGGCATGATGAAAAACGCGGGATGAACCCGAACGGGAAAACCGAAACAGGAAAAATTAAGATCATAACTAGTTCGCCCAGGCTCACTTAGAAACACCGCGACCTCCTTCTGACTCAATGCCATCAATTAAACCACCCCAAAGGAGCCCACGGTTGTGCAAACCGAGTGTCCGCAAATATCAATCAAATTCCCCAATAGTCTAACCAATAATAGAGATTCTCCAACGGTCACTCAGGGTGGAACTCGAATCTCTATGGACGCAAATGTTCTGGATCTGAATTTCAAGCCTTGGACGCCTCAGACCATTAAGCAGCCTTCTCGGCATCTGATAAACCTTGGAGAGACGGCACTTCATCACTCGAACGCTGACTAGATAGTTCCCTTAACAAATAATCGGCGGCCCTGGCAGTTGCCCCTGGCTGAGCGTAGCGATTTGCCAAGTGATTTAATTGGGCGACGTTTTCAGAATACAAACGAACGTCTTTCAGCCACCCTAGAACTCGCCGAGCGACCTTTTGAGATGGATCGCCAGCAGTCAAATATTCTGGCATTACACATGATTCTGCCTTGGGATCATCAGGGTCGTAAGGCCGAAAGTTACGGCGACGTATCTCTTTTGTCGCAATCAAATTAACCAGAGTAATGAACTTAATCCTCAACAAAAAAGCCTGGGCGACCATTACCCAACGCCGGACTTTAAAAACAATGACAGTGGGCTTGCGATGATACAGCAACTCTAATGAGACAGAACCACTACAGGCAACACAGGCGAAGGCCGCCCGCATCAACTCCGGAGTCTTCCCAACATAAGCTTCCACTGCAACGCTTGACTGGGAAATTAACTCAGACGATTCCTGCCGTTGCGATTCATTGTAAAACGCGATGGCAAAACGGCACGTCTCGTCTTCTTGCAAAACGGCTTTGGCCGTATCCAACAAAACTGGCAATACACTTCTGACTTCTTGATTTCGACTTCCCGGTAACAAAGTGATCAGCCTTTTATCACCCTTCACCAACTCCTCAGAAAAAGCGCTGTCGTATTCTTGATGTACTAGTTGGTCAAAATAAGGATGCCCGACATAAGTCGCATGACAATTCCGCTGCTCAAACCACGTCGCTTCAAAGGGAAGTTTACAGAGAACATGATCTACCAGCTTTTGAATTTTCCGAATCCGCCACGGAGCCCAGGCCCAAACTTGAGGAACCCCGTAAAAGAAAACAGGGATTCCGTTTTTTTTAGCTTTTCTGGCAATCCACCAGTTGAACCCTGCATAGTCGATTAAGACAACTGCATCGACTTGATGGGTTTCAAGATAACGATCCGCCTCTGCGATCAAACGAAAAAACAACCGGATGTTTTTTAGCACCGAAGCCAAAAACATAACTGCCAATGAAGTCAGATCAAAATGCAGATCACAACCGGCAGCTTGCATTTTGGGGCCACCCAAGCCAACGCACTCAATCGCCGAATCACGAGACTTCAAACGACGAATAAGATTCGCTCCATGCAAATCGCCGCTCGGTTCCCCGACTGAAAAAAAAATCCGCATTGGTCCGTCCTTGGCCAGTTTCTGAATATCAGAAATTATGCCAAAGCCACGCCAACGCGGAAAGATCAGTAAAAATCGCAATTTACCGCTTTTGTTTAGCCGTCTAGGTCAAACTAGAACACAATCCAGTAAACGATCGCCAGCAATGCCAGCAAACCAGCAAACCAAATCAAAGCACTGCCAATTCCATAAGCATGCAAATCTTCTGGCCGTGGATTCTTTACCGGATCGTAGTCCTTCTCGACTGGTGCGTCTGAAAACGACATAAGTAACTCCCTTTGTTTGCTTTCGAGCTTAAAAAAAAACACGGTCCATCGCACTTTTAATTTCGTCTGAGAAATCACATTCAAAGGGATTAATCAGTCGTTTTTAGTTAGAAAACGCTTTGTCGAACCGCTTCTTTCCGAATACCAATTCGATTTTTGCCTCTTCCGTGGCGGCACCTTCAACTTTTGCCTTACATTTATCACAACACAATTTCACTGTCAGACCGCCAACGACCACTGCTTGATCTTCATCAACATCGCCACCTGAAATAGGACAGCCAATTTGATGGTACTGCCCGGATGCAACAAGTTGGTGATTTGCCAGCGTTTCGAATTTTTCGGGCGCGCCTGAATACTTTTTTACACATCGATCACAGCAGAAATAAACCTTTCCGTCTTTGTGATCAACGGACTTCGACTCAACCACTTTTCGCTTTTTCATTAACAAGCAATTGATGGACTCCAAATTTACTTTGGCTTTTTTCTTTTCAAAACCCTTCGCGAATGCAGACTTCGAGAAAACCAAATCTGCCTTTGCCTCAAGTCCTTCTGCACCGTTAACTTTCCCTAGGCAATTTCCGCAACAAAAGGCAACCTTAGCACCACCTATTTCGGCAACCTTGGAAGCATCAACGGCACCACCACTGATCGGGCATCCCTTTTGGGTGAATTGACCAGTCACGACCAACTGGTGATTCGCCTTCGTTGTGTACTTTGCTTTGTTCTTCAACTTCATGTCAGCCTTAAATGCCTTCACGCAATTGCTGCAGCAAAAGTAAACTTTGCCGCCTTGATAGTCGACAGATGCACTCGCCTTTGCAGACTTCTTACCGTTGATAATACACTTCACGCCTGTCAAATCTTGAGCGTTTGCAACGGAAGATGCGACCAAGACAACGGCCAACGCCAACAACCCACCGCACGAGATCCGAATAGCTTTCAAATTGAGCTTCACCTGTTTTTCTCCAACAAAACCAATACACAGTAATTTATCGGTGAGTCTATCGGTCGATGTCAGCAAAATCCAGACTCAACGGTCGTGAGAATTATTCAACTTATCACAGACTGTTACCCAGTTCACACTTTTGAGGGGATCGTGATAAAACCCGTTGAAAAATGAACGTTATCGCGAACCTGCGCTCAATTTCCGAGGCTCCCTCAGCGTGAATGTCATCAGCCAGCCCGTAAACACACACGCGGTTACGATCGCAAAAATCAGCTCAAAACCAACCGAGTCTATTAGGGCACCGACTAGCGGGCTCAACAGAATCGGCGGAGCGGCAATCGCAAAAGCCAACGTACTTAAATAGCAAGGATGCTCGTCACGGCTCACGATCTCCAACGTGTAATTATTTAGAAACCGCATCGCCACTGGCGTCAGCCCCAATAAACCAAAGACTACCGTGAACCATGCTGGTTGCAACGCCGCCCCCCAAGAAATGGCCAACGCCAAAATAGGGGCGAAACACAACACCACCATTATTAACTGAAGCACCAACCGGTTACCGTAGCGATCTGCCAACCAGCCCGTTGGGATACTGAACAGAGCTGCGCCAATATTCTGGGCCAACACCCATGGAATCAGTGCGCTCAAACCGAGGTCAAGCCGGTCTCGCCCCAATCTTTGATAATGGGGGAATAGAGTCAGATACATTCCAAATAACGCCGCAATCACCGCAAGCCTTCGAAAATTTCGATCGGTCTTAAAGGTCTCAAAAGCTGCCAGTAACAGGTCTTTACCGCCGCGCCGCTGTATTTGATTTTCATCTGGAGCTTCCTTGAGAAATAAACTTACAACAGCAGCCCCCAAAAAAGTCATTCCAGTAAAGAAGAAGATCATCTCAAAGTTTGCGCGGGGACCATTAGCACCAGCCCCATCGATTAACCAACGATTTAAAAAATACCAACCGCAACCAACTGCGATCGTCGCTCCAATCACCGTCCCAAACAAAGACAGTCGCCCGCGACGATCAATCCGTATCAATTTTCCAGAAATCGTATTCAAGATCATCATATTGATCCCCGTTGCGGTAAAAAACACGGCGTAGACTAAGAGAAAAGCCACGGGAAGCCACCAACTCTTCGCACCCTCCGTAATCGCCCAGATGGCTGCAAGCAATAAAAAGCAAACTCCCATGGTGAAAGTCGTGTTAAACAAACCAAACTTTTTTAATCTCGCTCCGCGAACGCGATCAGATGCCAACATCGGGGGGAGGCTTTGTCCAAGCCGGTTTAGCATCGGCAGACAGCCCCTCAACCAACCGGCACCTCCGATGACATCCAGAACCGCAGGCATAATGATGCTCTCGGTTTTAAAGATCCAACCCGTTCTCATGAAAACCATATAGAGAACTGCCAGACGGAAGTTGTGCGCATGATGTGGTGGCTCACTCACCGCGAGGGTGTTATTGCAAGTCTCCAGTTGTCCAGCTCCACGATGAGTTTGGGGCAGGGGAGAACGCAGGGCACGAGTTTCAAAATGATCATCAGGCAGTTCAGAGGACATGCAGCAAGTCTAGTCATTCCTTCTGATTTCCACGAGGTCCCGTCGGAGAACCCTCAGGCGTCGATTCGCGTGACCTCAGCAACATCTCTAGGTAACTTGTTCGGGTGCTGCCTGACAAACCCAATTGATCAGCCAGTTCGACCAGCTTGAGTTTGGCTGATGCCACCCGTTCCTGCGACTGAACAACCAACTCCAATTCAATAAAACCACCCACTTCAGCGACTTCATCCAAACAAAAATGCACTGAAGACAAATCATCGCAACCGACAAATTCTTCTCGGCGTTTCACAACCTTGGCAACCGAAACCAACCCCATCCCTCCTAGGACCCTCTGCATTTGCCCAGCAGCTAAAGCGTCTTGGAGTGGCATTTCGATCTCTTTACGAATTTTTGCCGCTGAATCTAAATTTGGCCCTTTATAGGTGAGCCAGAATTTTTCATCGCATTGCCGAATTCGTACCGCAATGTCGAGTTTGGCGTAATTACGTTCCGGATCATTAAAATACTCATCCGTTTGCATTGACACACCTTTTGAGATTGCCCCCAACGACTGTAACTGATGGCGAATCTCTTCAAGCGAGGAAACCGGAAACTTAAATTCCACTTCGATCATGTATTTTCCAGAAATAATCTTTTAAAATAATCAACGAGCCAACGGAAATTTAACCAAACCCCAACGGGCGTTTCGCCCGAACAGGCACTGTTTTGGAGCAGTTCATTTTTATTATTACACCCGTGACATATTAGTGAACAAGTCTTAGACTCAGAACCACTTAACGAAAATTACTATTTTTAAATCAGAAATAGCGAGTTGATCATGAGCGAACGAATTGTAATGAGAACCGGCGAATGCCTGATTGCCGGAGGGCCCCCCTTTACTGCAGCCGAACCGGAAATCGTCATTGGCGAACTCGATGGCCCTGTGGGGACTGCGATCGCTACTTTGACGGGCAACCAATCCGCCGGACACTCCAAAGTATTTGCGATCCTCAATACCGACATTCAGGTTCGCCCAGTAACGCTGATGGTCAGTAAAGTAACCGTCAAAAGCTCCCGATACACCAATATCTTAATGGGAACGGTTCAGGCAGCAATTGCTAACGGCGTTCTTGATGCAGTCCGTGCAGGTTTCATCCCGAAAGAAAAAGCAAATGATCTGGGAATCATCTGTTCCGTCTGGCTGAACCCCGGAGTCGCGACTGATGACAACCTCGATCACAAAGCCCTATTTGAAATTCACCGCGAAGCTACAACCCAGGCGATCCGAAAGGCAATGTGTAACGAGCCTGACATTGACTGGTTACTAGAAAACCAAGAATCGATCACACATAAATATTACGAGCGCGGGCTTGCTGGCGAAATTTGAGCCACGTCAGCGGCGCGATTCGAGACGAAAGAGATCGACCACGGAGGGAGATCTTTTTTTGATATATTTTTGATTCCAAGTCACATTCGAAGTTGAGGATGCAAACAGATGGCAATTAAGGGCTACCTTGGTGTTGATGCGGGCACGCAAGGACTTTCCGTTGTTTTCACCGATGAAGATCTGAAAGTTCTCGGCACTGGCGAGGCTTCCTACGAGATGATCCCTAACCTCGAGGAAGGATGTTACGAACAACTTCCAGCTGACTGGGACGAAGCCCTCTCAAACGCAATGCGCGACCTGCGCGATCAATTGGACGACGATTTCGACGTTTTAGCAATTGGTATTTCAGGGCAGATGCACGGTGAAGTTCTGGCCGACGAGAACGGAGCGGCCTTAGGAGCAGCAAGACTTTGGTGTGATGCAAGAAACGAAGCGGAAGAAAACGAGCTTACCGAATCGTTGGGTGTGAAAATGCCCAAGAGAATCACTTCTGCGAGATGGCTCTGGACGTTACGCAACCGCCCCGAGCTCGCCAAACGCACCCGCCATATAACAACCCCGGCGGGCTGGCTGGCATTTCAACTGACTGGAGATTGGTTGCTCGGGATTGGTGACGCAGCAGGGATGTTTCCAATTGACCAGAAAACCCTCGATTACGACCTCGGACTTCTTGAAATATATGACAGCGTTGCAGGGCACTCAACTCCACTCCAGACACTTCTACCGCAGGTTCGCTGCGCTGGACAATCTGGAGGCGTGCTGAACGCTCAGGGTGCAGCTCGACTCGGACTTCGGGAGGGCATCCCTGTCGCTCCCGCCGAAGGTGACCAACCTGCGGCGCTCGCCGGTTCTCTGATCGGGGAAGCAGGAGTGATCTCCTGTAGTTTTGGAACCTCCGTTTGCGCTAACTCTGTTGGCGATCGTTCATTTTCAGGAGTTAGCAAAGCCGTCGACCACTTTTGTGCACCCGATGGAAAACCAATCAACATGGTTTGGCTACGCAATGGTACGACTTTTATGAATAGCGTCGTCGAGATGTTTAGTCAGGCAATCGGCGGAAACCGCGGTGACGGATTTGAGAAAGTAATCCCGATGCTTCTCGCTGCCAATCATGACTGCGGCGGAATCCTGGCACTTCCGTTCATGGACGACGAACCCGGCATCAACGTTTACCGAGGTGGCACCGCAATGCTAGTCGGGCTCAACTCTGAAAACGCTACCCCGGGGAACGTGGTCAAAGCTGCCTTACTTGCCACCATGTTCAATCTTCGCCTCGGCTGCGAGATCCTCGACGGCCAGGGATTTCCTCGAACGGAATTAGTTCTCTCGGGAGGACTGACGAAAACGCCAGAACTCGCCCAATTACTCGCTGATGTTTTCGCCAACCCGGTAACGCTCCTCGAAAGTGCAGAAGAGGGAACCGCCTGGGGCGCCGCCTTGATGGCGAAATACCGCAACCAAGTCCTTCAGGGCTCAGCTCGTCCGTGGTCAGAGTATCTAAAAGAGCAAGCGATGGGGTCGCATAAAAAATACCAACCTGAATCTGCTGCAATTACCGCTTATGAAGCGGTATACCAGCAGTACAAAAAACTGGTGGACGCGCAACCAATGCTTGATCAAGCCATCAACGATTAGCGGTGCCATGGTACTTTAAGACGATGATCGCATTCGATTTTTGCAGGTCAACTTGCTTTATATTAACGCGTAGAACATCTATTCCAGTTCTCTGTTTGAGTTCCGCAATCAGTTCTTCCTCACGATCAGGATGCAACAAAGCAATATTGTCGTAAACGACTTCATAAGATGCCAACTTAGGCGGTTTTACCTTCGTCGGCTCTGCCACACGCCACTCCAGGAGGTAAGTCGCTCCAAAGATAACAGAATTTGTGAGCAGCAATTCGAGATAGGACGTCTGCTTATTCGACAATGCGTTGATAACCGCCAGTCCGATGACAACAAACAAGTAAGTCATATCCTTGACGTCAATTGCGTCGGTTCGATATCGGATAATGGCAAAAATTGCAAATAGACCAAGTGCCATTCCCAATCCTAAGTCAAGTTTCTTCAAAGTGAAACAAATGAAGAACACGACCACATTCATAACCAGCAAGTTAAAAACCTGCCGATGGTTTTGCTGATGAAGCCAATAGGAAACACCGACGACGAGATAAAGGAAAACCAGATTAATGGTTAGCCGAACAACCAGCTTATAAATATCATCATCAAAAATTGGAACATCGAGAAATTCCATTAGCTTCACGTTTCTCCGGCCACAAACGGCTAAAAGATCATTCAAACAAAAATGCGGATAGCTCTGCAATATACTTCGCCAGCCTAAGCTCAACTCTTTTACATTTCGCAATCATAGCTGATAACAATCGAGAAAAAACGTCAGGTCACAGCGGATGCGATTCAAAAAGTAAAATTCACCTCCTGCAATCCGCATTATACCAACAAGATAGAAGCCTGAAATTATCCCATCGGCACCCCAACCCCGCTCAATTCCAATAAAAATTACCTCGAGTGCGTGAGACAGCGTTTGAATTCTCGCACTATGGCGCTAACTTCATCCGGTTTGTTAATTGCGCCACTGACCGCAACCCGACGTACCCCGGAATCAATGACCCTCGATAGGTTATCAAGAGTAATTCCACCAATTGCAAAGATTGGTAACTTAATCTCTGCAAAAACTTCCTGGACTAACTCAAGCCCCACATGTTTTTCAAAATGCTTTGTTGTCGAAGGAAAGACAGGTCCGACTCCAATATAATCGGCGCCCATGGCTACCGCCTCTCGAGCCTGCGCGAGCGAGTGAGTTGAAACACCAATCACTTTTGAAGGGCCGACGATTCGCCTGGCATCGCCCACGTTAAGATCATCCTGACCTAAATGTACTCCGTCTGCCCCAACCACATTCGCTAAGTCAGCGCGGTCGTTCATAATAAACGTCGTATTACTATCTCGCGTCAATTCCGAAATCCTTCTGCCGATCGACACAATCTCTCGGTCAGCTCGATCTTTATCTCGCAATTGGATCAAATCGACCCCGGCCTCCACCATCGCCTTAATCCTCGACTCCCATTCGCCTTGCGTGTCAACTAAAGCGTACAAACTGGCGTTGACGAGTTCACAACGCTCAAACAGCATTGCGTTGTAGGACTTCTCAAGCGAATAACAACGATACCGAATTTGTTCTATTTTTTTTGCGACATCGATATCTACTAACTTTGAAAACTCTTCAATGGTTCGAAGCCCTTGTTGTGCTCGAGAGAAATTTGCTTTGATCGTTCCCTCGATGCCTTCAACCCGCCCTTCGCAGGGGACAAAATTGGAGCTAACGTCCACCTCCTTGTCCCCCGTTCTTTCATATTCACTCGGCAACTCGATTTCAGTACCGACATCTCCATGGGTATCTCTCGCGCGCATTCGCTTGGAACGCTCGATCCCTTTGCCTGCTTCCGCTAAATCATGCCGTAGACGTTTTAACTCCGTGGATAAAAACTCATCGTCAACGGCAAGCCGAGCGTAATCCTCGACAACGCGTAAACCTTCGGTTGTCCGGTTAAAGGCAGCGTCCAAGATGCGAAATAAAGAAAATTCGGAATGTTTATCGTTCATTTTTTTTTAAAAAAATCTGCCAGTTTGACACCTCGAACGTTCGTTTTGTCAGTGAGCAATAACGTGATTGAGATAAATTTAGACATGAAATAAAGATTTTTTGGTTTGAACTGGGCAGCCTAAAGTGAAGCTTCTTAATTTGATAGCGGTTTAAAATGGGTTGAAAAACGAGGAAGGACCCGCTCGAAACTAAACCAAATACAGGAAATTAACGTATAGATCATAGGTAAACGGTAACTAATAATCCCCCTTAGAATCCCCCGAAACCTGTTTTTTGATTGAGATTGACCTATTTTGCGTCCAGATTGATACTTATTCGTTACGGGGAACCTCGACTGGCTGATTTTATTGCCGCGCCGCTGTTTTCCGGTGGTATTTTTAATTGGAAATTGGAGATCACCCATGCGTTGGGGTCCATTATTGCTGTGCAGCTGGCCCGGGTTACCGGGTCTCTGGTGTAAAGGCCATTGGTCTTCACTGTTCGCGGCAGTTGGATTCGCAATCCTGTTGAACATTGCTTTGATTTCCAGTTTCTTATGGAGGTGGTCACTCGGGGAAGCATTCCCGCTGATCGCCTGGCCGGTAATTTGTTTAATTTGGGCCGCAACGGCTTTAGTTTCGTACAACCGGTTGACTGACTTGGTGGCAGTGCCAACGACTGACAAGGTTGCTGCCACTGAGCGACCCGACACCTTGTTTATTCAAGCACAACACGAATACTTAAAGGGACATTGGGGAGAAGCTCAAACTTTATTGAAACGTCAGATTGATCAGCACCCGCGAGACATCGAATCTCGGCTACTACTAGCCACATTATTTCGGCACTCACGGAAACTCGACCAAGCGCTGCAACAGCTAGAAGAAATCAAACGTTTTGACGAAGCAGTAGAGTGGAACTTTGAGTGCGAGCGAGAAGAAGAATTAATTCGAGAGATTATTTCTGCACAAGACGGGGAAAAACTCGAACATTCGTTAACGATTGAGTCAAACAATAAAAATGAGTGGTCTGACGCCGCTTAATACAAAGCCGATTATCACGTATAATCGAGCAACAAAGATAATCACCAACTAATAAAAACGATATTCAGACTTTCAGTTTTTGTTTTTGAGATTTGAATAATCGAAGGGTTAGGACGAGGAACAGAATATGTACGAACGCTTTACTGATCGAGCAAGAAAGGTCATGCAACTGGCCAATCAAGAGGCTCAGCGTTTCAATCACGAATACATCGGTACCGAGCATATGCTGCTCGGTCTTGTAAAAGAGGGCACGGGTGTTGCCGCCAATGTCTTGAAAAATCTTGATGTAGACCTTCGAAAAATCCGGCTGGAAGTAGAGAAATTAGTTCAGAGTGGTCCAGAAATGATCACAATGGGCAAACTTCCACAAACCCCCCGAGCCAAAAAGGTCATCGAGTACTCCATGGAAGAGGCTAGAAACCTCAACCATAACTTCGTTGGCACCGAGCACATCTTGCTGGGACTTCTTCGAGAACAAGAAGGAGTCGCAGCACAGGTACTAATGAACCTTGGATTAAAGCTTGAAGAAGTGCGTGAAGAGGTACTTAATCTCCTCGGGAACGGTCTCGAAGGGGGCGAAGGTTCCGAACGGGGAGGTCGCGAAAGTTCCGGCGGTGGCGAAGGAAGCGAACGTAAGCAGGGTGGAAAATCAAAAACTCCTGCCCTCGATAGCTTTGGACGGGATCTTACAGAGTTAGCAAAACAAGGAAAACTGGATCCCGTCATTGGTCGCGCCGAAGAAATCGAGCGTGCGATTCAGGTCTTATGCCGTCGAACAAAAAACAATCCCGTT
>CALKNI010000163.1 GCA_938091115.1 uncultured Pirellulaceae bacterium
AAAGCAGAAGATAAAGCAGAAGATAAAGAATCATCGGAAGTTGCAAAAGCGAACTGATTGCCGAGCCGTTATCCGGGCACGGCGACCTCAAAAGAACCAAAACAAATCAATTGAAGAAGTTAAAGCATGTTTGAAAATTTAACACCTCGAGAAAGAGTGCTCGTCTACGTGATAGGAACCATTCTACCGATTGCGTTGGTCGCGGTTGTGGGGTTGTGGTTTTTCAATTCGCTTAATCAAAACAAAACAGACCGAGAGGCTCTCATTACCCAAATCAGTGATGCCGAGTACGAAATGGGGATTGCGAAGAAGGCCGATCGGCGTCGAGCCTATTATGAGAGCATCAGTTTGCCGTCTGATATTGAAGTTGCCAGTAATAATTATTTGGCGTGGGTAAAGGGTTTAGTACGCGACGACTTGAAGTTGAGGCTGAAAATGTTGACGCCGAATGACAGTACGCCCCTTAAGGTAGGGACGAAAGTGGTTGGCAAGCGTAAGTCCTACACGTTGGCAATGGATGGAACTTTAGAGGATTTGACGAAGTTTCTCAGTTCTTTCTATCGAGTAGAGTTACTTCATCGAATCAACTCTTTAAAAATTACACCCCAAAATGAAACCGTCGGAAGCAAGCGAAAAATTCGCAACGGAATTCTGAGCATCGTAGCCAAGATCGAGGTTCTGTCCTTGACTTCTTCCATGGAAGGAGCAGATTTTATTGACGAACTGAAGCGGGAGATGGAAATTGAGAACGACTGGGCCAAAGAACTGGATGTCATTGCCAGTGCGGTTGTGCATCGGGATATTTTTGGTCCACCCAATAACGAACCGACGGTTTCGGCAAGCCCAGCACGGTCTTACACCTCTATGGAAGATGTCGCTGTACGCCTGTCTGGAAAAGACGCGGACACTGAGGATTTGTTGAAATTTGAGTTTGTTAGTTGTGATCAGCCAATTGAGAATGTAAAAATTGTTCCAGGAAAGACCGAGCGGTCCGGCGAGTTAATTATTCCGGGGCAAAAGGCAGGCTCCTATAACTTTGTTGTGAAGGTTATGGATAATGGTTTTCCAGCGAAGTCGACCGAAGAGAAGGTAAGGGTTGTCTTTAAAGATGAGGAACCGAAAGTAGTCAAGCCGGTTGAAAAACCAGCGCCCGCATTCCTGAACGCAAAGGAGACCCGGATTACTGCGATCGTTCGAGACCGATTGGGCGATTGGCAGGTCTGGATAAGCGTACGAACAACGGGCGAGCGTTTTAAACTAAAACAGGGTGAGTCCTTCGAGTTGGATGAGAAGAAATGGGTTGTCGATGAAATCCGTTCGGATCAGGCCGTTTTCCGTGTTGAAAACACCCAAATGACCGTTGGTCCTTCCGAGGTATTCTTCAGTGCCGAGCGGATTCCTCTAGAATCCCCGACCGAAGATGTTGGGAAACAGGCGCCCGATACAAAGGCAGACTCAGCTGAATCTAAACCATCTGACGTTTCTTAGTTGTGCTAGCAGGCAGTTGGTGCCAATCCAGTTTTCAATCTCCCCCAACGCTATTGGCGGCCGGTAATCTTTAGCCAGAGGTCGTTAGTCAGAGGTCTATACGGAATAGGGCTCCTTAGTTGCCCAGCTTCTCATGGCGTGTGAAAAGAATCTGAATTTTCCACGTTTATTGATTGTTTTTGTTCTAACGAGCGGTCAATCGCTGCCGATGTTTACGAATGTCTGACGTCGGTAACCCGTACGCTGTCGCGGACTAGTTTGGATCAGGACCCGCTTGTCATTCTTGCTCATGTCAAGATGTTTAAGGTCAATAGAGAGGGTGGTTCTTGTAAATGCCAAGGCATCTACAAGGCCAATGCGGAGCCCTTTTTGTCTCGGTTCCTGGTTGAGAGTAAATCTTTAGACCCTAACAGGATGAGAAAATGGCTAAATTTTTTAAGAAGCCCTCTGGTAATCTTCGCACCCCTTTTTATTGTTTCAGCGCAATGGCGGTCGGCTGTTTGATGGGCGGCTCGTTGACAGCTGATGAAGACGATAGGGATAAGTATCAGGGCAAATCTGCTGCATCAGTGATTCAAACCTTACCGTTTCAGTTTAGCCCGATGCCTTCGGTACGACCGACGATTCCTGCTGTGCAAGTACCGATGCCACCGAATGGCTTGACTCCCTCGTCGGAGCCTGCGGTCACCAGCGGATTCGTTCCGGTTGCCAGTGCAGCTCTTGTTCCAGTCTTTACTGAGCCTGCGGTTCCAGCGAGCGGGCGTGAATTAAACAGCTTTGATGTGGCGGACGAAAATCCGAGGTCGACGTCAGCTAACGCTCGTGACGGCCAATTCAATCGGCTGCGATCTGCTCCAATTGTTGCCAGTGAAAACGTTCGCGTCGGTCCTAAACATGTAGCTCCCAAGGTACGGAACGGCGTTCATCAATTGGTCTCTGTCTCGATCGAAGAATTCGAAACTGCAGTCGTGAGGACGTGGGGACGGCGGCTGGGCACAGCGACTTCTCCCGATGGGCGATATGTTCGTGTCGAGATTCCCACCCGTGTTGCCGAGCGAATGGCCATGATAGTTGATCGGGAACGAGCTTCATTGAAATTCGAGGGTGACGATTCCTTGCGAGACAATTGGCATCAGCTAATGGAGTCAATCGATTGCGAACCAGTGGTGACCAAGCACGGTTCAGCGCGTAAGACGGTCCTTGTGGACGCTAGTCTGGCCGAACTAAAAACGGTCCAGCAAGCGGCCTTTCTGATGGGTTTGACGCAGGATATTACTCAGCCTGAGGAAGGCAGCCAAGAGGATATTACTAAGCCAGAAGCCGCAGTCACCTTGCCTCCTGGTACCACGTTGCCGCAAAACATAAATCAGGATGTTGATGAGACTGTCAAGGATGAGGTCAAGATCATCCAGGATCCAGTCACAGGGGTTATCACTATCGTCGGCTCAAAGGCGGATGTGGAAGTCGTGACAAGAATGATTGCGGAGATCTCCTCTAAATCTAAGTCAAGGCAGGCGTTGGTTGAGCGAATTCCTTTAGAGTATTTGCTGAGTGCCGAAGTTGCCGAGCAAATCCAGGAGATTTACGACTCAAGTTACGCACCTTCTACTGGAGCTGCAAAAATTCAGGCCCTGAATTCCCCCAATGCAATCGTAGTCGTCGGGCAGCCGGCAGGTATTAAAGCGGTTCAGGAGCTTGTCGGCTCGATGGACGTGGTTGCTGCTAATTCAGAGCTTGGTGGATTCGAAGCAATTCCATTGAAATATTTGTCGGCGGCTGACGCCAAAACCCGCCTCGATAGTTATTTTAATCAAGCAAATACAGGGCAGGGAACGCAGCTTGCAAGTACACCGATTGCGATCATTGCCGACTTTAGAAGTAACAGCATCATTGTAAAGGGGCCAAAAGAAGTAATCGCACAGGCGATTCAGGTTCTTAAAACGATTGATGTCGCCGAAGTCGATGGGAAAACCAATACGGTTAAGGTCTTCCCGCTTCGAAATACCCTTGCCGAAGAGATGGCCATTGTCCTTCAGGACGCGATTAGCGGTCAGCAGCCAAACGCAGGGCAGGGATACAACCCAAACCAGCAGGCACAGCAAAATCAGCAGAATAATAATCAACAGATTCAGCCTACTCAGTCTTCACTTGGAGCTGCTCAGTTGAGTCTACGGACGATCGACAAAAAGGGGAAAGAAGTCAAAAGTGGAATCATGTTTGATGTCCGCGTGACTGCCGATCGAAATAGTAACTCGTTGGTTGTGACAGGACCGGCAGAGAGTATGGAATTGATCGGTGCATTGATTGATAAGCTGGATCGAATTCCTGATGCTGAAACTCAGATTAAGGTTTTTGAAATCATCAACGGCGATGCTGAAGGATTGTTGACGATGCTCGAGAATCTTTTCGGCTCGGATACAGCCCAACAGGGTGGACAAAACGGAACTTCGAATCTTAGCCAATTGCCGCTTCAAGGCCTGTCGGCGACCGAAGGCTCTACCTTGATTAACTTGCGTTTCTCTTCGGATACTCGAACGAATACGATTATTGCATCCGGTCCGGCGGGCGATCTTCAGGTTGTAGAGGATTTGTTAAATCGTCTTGACACTCGCGATGTTACGGATCGTAAGCCTCGGGTGTACCGCTTGAGTAATGCACCAGCGCTCGATGTGGTTGAGGCGATTAACGCTTACCTTGGTTCGCGGAATGACATTGTTGCGGACGACCCTCGCACGGTTGGCGCTTTCATCCAGGCGGATCGTTCGGTAGTTGTGGTTGCAGAAACGGTGAGCAATAGCGTTATCGTAAGTGCAACGCCGTCGGAAAGAGCAGAGATTGAAGAGTTGATTCGCGGCCTTGATCGGCGACCTCCAATGGTGAAGGTGAAGTGTCTGATTGCAGAAGTCGATTTGGGTCAAACCGAAGAATTTGGCGTTGATATCGGGCTTCAGGATTCCCTTGTGTTTGATCGGGGAACTTCCATCGCAGCAGACGGATCCATTGGTGGAATTGGTTTCCCATTTAATACATCACCATTGCCTGTTGCAAACCTGATTGGGGCCTTCCCAGAGACAATGGCTGGGCAGGCGGTTTCAAATCTTGCCACGGGTACGGTAAACACGAAACTCGGGTACGGTGGTTTGGTGCTCTCGGGTGGAAACGAATCGATTAATATTCTGATGCGTGCCCTCAAGGACAAAAGCTCGACCCGGATTTTGAGTCGTCCGCAAATCACCACCGTGGAAAATAACCAGGGACGGGCTTCGATCGGCGCCTCAGTTGCTCGAATTGCAGGAACGACGGTCACTAATGGCTTGTCACAGCAAAATATTGAATTTGTAGACGTCGGGGTGATCCTGGAGGTAACTCCGAGGGTGAGTCCGGATGGTATGATCGTGATGGCGGTTAACGCTACGAAATCGTCAGTTGGCCCTGATGCTGAGGGAATTGTGATTGGCTATAGCGAGGGAGGAGTTAACACTACACCTCAACCGATTATTTCTCCAAATATCGAAGAGACGATTGCTCAAACAACATTGATGGCTCGTTCTGGCCAGACCGTTGTGTTCTCCGGTTTGATCACCGAAGAAAAGCAACACATTAAACGCGGAGCTCCAATTCTGTCCGATTTGCCATTAATCGGTCCACTCTTCAGTTTTGAGTCGGATGTCGCCAAGCGAACCGAGTTGTTGATCATTATGACACCTTACTTGATAACTGACGATCAAGAATTGACAGCTCAGAACAATGACGAGATGGATCGAATGCACTGGTGCCTGTGTGATGTAGCTGAAGTCTACGGCAATACAGATTACAAAGGCATGGAGGGAACGGAACCGGGAGTCGAGACGATTTACCCGGATGCCGATCCTTCTGGAATGCAGGGTGCACCACTGTATAAGGTAATTAGTGGGAATGAAGCTGACGCCGGCAACCGGTTGGCTCCAACGACGAATCGGTAACGATTTGGCTGTTATTGCTCAGGTGGGTCAGCAGAGTTTTTGCAAGGTTGCGAACAAGAGACAACGTTATAGATTTCAGGAGTTTTGATGATTACCAAAGTGCTTTCTTCTGTTTGTCTCTGTTCGCTCATTTTTACCTTGGGGTGCAGTGGAATTAAGAACTCCATGCGAGCCAGTGAAAAGAACTCTCTTTGGAATCCAATTCAGAAGATTTCAGAGGGCTCAAAAGAGAAGAAAAGTAAGTCGGATGTCGATTTAAAACCGGTCACTATGACTGCCATCTGGACCGACTCGGTTTATGAAAAAGCGGGTGAGCCTGCGGTCAAGGGTTTTGGTGGCCGGATCTTTTTCTACAACGCAAATGATAAGCTCGTAAAAGCAGAGGGTGAACTGATAATCTACGGATTTGATGATTCATCTAAAGCCTCAACTGATCGAACTGCGGATAAAAAATTTGTTTATCCAAAAGATAGATTTCAAAATCACTACAGTGAGAATAAACTGGGTGCGTCTTACAGTGTGTGGGCTCCCTGGGAGCCAATCGGCGGATATCGAAAAGCGATCACGCTTATTCCGATGTTCCGGACGACCGATGGCGATCTGATTAAGTGTACGCAGACAATCGCTATTTTGCCCGGGAAGGTTCGCTCGGACACTGAAGTCGCTGATAAACAAAGCGATCGACACTATGAGGTCTTAGGATCAAGTTCTGCTGTGATCCGGCGAACGGGTTACCATTCGGGGATGGCAATTGCAGGTGACAACCCGAACGTTTCACAGGTTGGGATCGAAGGGAGGACGGTAAAAAGCGGCGGAATTAAGACCTCGACCATCGCAATGACCCCTTCTATGTCAAGAAGATTAGCTTTGGCGAATCAAAATCGGGAGATTAAACAACGGGGCGCAGGTGAATTTAATTTACCAGAGTCAGGCGACAAGGATGGCTTGGGAAATGAACCGGGTGGTTCGGTTACGACGGCTACTCCCAGTCTGCCAAGCCGCGAGATTAAACCTCCGAAGGAAAGTAACACTGCGCCTCGTTTTTCTCGACCTTTCGGAATGCCCGGAGCATTCTAGTTAATCTGGCTGCAAACCCTGCTTGTAAGTGAATTTGAATTGTTACCCGTTAGGTGGCCTTATGTCTCTTTCCAGTAGTCTAGCGCGTGCCGCAGTCGTGGTGAACAGTTTATCGACTGACTACGCCGCTAGAGTTCTGTCGCGTTTGGACCCGGAAGATATTAAATCGGTTTTGACAGCGATTTCCAAATTAAAGAAGTCAACTCCGTTGGAGCTTCGGGATTCCATCGAGCAGTTTGCGTCAGAAACTGGGACCGAGATAAATCGTCGAATTCATTCGAGTGTTAATTGCTCGGCCAACGTCGATTCTCGAGAGTCCGACGTTCTGAACTATCGTTCAGTAAGTACCAATTGTGAGTTAGCGCTTCCTTTTTCATTCTTGAAGACGGTAGAATACGATACTAAAATTCAATTGCTGCGGGATGAGCATCCGAGGAATATTGCGCTGGTACTTTCTTGCGTTGAACCAGATGTAGCGTCAGATCTAATCTCATCGCTAGATCCTGTTCTGCGGGTTTCGGTTTTAAAACGGATTTGTGAACTTGAGGAACTGGATCCCGAAGAGATTGCGTATCTTGGTTTTGAGTTAAAGTCACGGCTCGATAAATTGACGGGATTGGAACAAGAATCTGTTTTGGGAATCGACGTTGCGTCTCGAGTTTTGAGCGGTGTAGACGAAACAGTGCAATACTCGCTTTTAGCTGAAATCGATCAAGCTGATCCGGATATGGCTCGTTTTTTGAAGAGTTCGGTTCTTGTATTTGAAGATCTGGAGCGTCTGGATTGGGAAGATTTGAAACTGGTTCTTTCGGAGTTAGACACCTCAGTTTGGGCACCGGCGTTAAAAAATGCCAGTTCCTCAATGCAAATACGCGTGTTCGATGTATTGGCCGAGAAACCTGCTGAATTACTAGCCCTAGAAATGGACAATATGGATCCCACCGATAAAAGTAGTCAGCAGTCTGCTCGAAAAGCCGTGATAAAAGCCATGCTGGATTTATCGCTGGCCGGACGCATTGTGTTTCCAAAGCAGCTTGCAGGTTAGCCGAGGTATTTTCAGAAACCGAGGTAAAGATTAGGTTGCGAAAACGTTACCAATTAATTTACCGGCGAGTTTGATCGCGTTCATCGGGATGGAATGCGGTCCATTAAACTCAATATACTCAACTTGATGATGGCTCGATTCGAGCATTTCTTTTAAGGCTCTCGCTCCATCGATTGGCAGGATGGGATCGATGATTCCATGAGATAGAAAAATTCTTAAAGGAGATTGTTGAGCGGCCTGTGTGGTCCACAGATCTGAATTGATCAGCGCACCCGACCAGACAATGAGACCGCCGAGTGCTTCCGGATAATGGAGAGCGACATCGGTGGCGAGCATCGATCCTTGAGAAAAACCACCAACGACGATCTTGGACGCAGGCAGTGAATACTCATGCCGACAGTGGTCGATTACGTAGGTCAACTCAATTCTTCTCTGAGGGAGCAGGTCGGGAGACTCGCCCCGCATTTCTCGTGTCTCGCCGTTCATCATCAAGTTTTGGATTTTCTCAATGTCGATCCTCCACCAAGCTCGTGAATCGAACAACGGATCTAGCTGAATTGGGGCGGCGGGAAAAATGTAAACTGCATTCTGTTGCGCTTTGCCAGATTTCATTATCGCATCGGCTAGGTTAACCAAGTCGGTGCTGGGTGCTCCGAAACCATGACATAAAATTACCGCGGTGCTGGGAGTTTGGCAGGCTTCGTGTTTGACGAGAGTGCAGTTCAATTCGCCAATTTTGACTTCCGTTTTTTCAACCATATTGCTTGATTTGGTATTCGAAACTGTGGCAGTTGCAATGTTTAAGTGAGCGGGTGACCACGGAACGGGATTCAATTAGAGTGATTCTTGAACCCGCCGTTCACCGGGAGAATCTGTCCGGAGACAAAGCTTGCCGCTGGAGAGCAGAGGAACAAGGCTACTTGAGCAATGTCATCGGGCGTGCCCCAGCGATCCATCAAAGAATCTTGTGTGGCTCGGTTGGACCAGTAATCGGAAGCTTGCGCTCCCCATTCGGTCTTAATCCATCCCGGAGCAATACAATTGACTCTAACTTCGGGTGAAAGGGACTGCGCAAGGCTCTTCGTCATCGCCATGATTGCGCCTTTCGTCGTCGCGAACAGCTCACCGCTATCCCCTTCCATGCCTTGTGCAGCCTGATCCCAGCCCATGTTTAAAATGACACTCTGCCCTGCCCCGTTCGAGCTTTCCTGCATCTTTTTGCCAGCTCGTCTGGAAAGCATCAAAGTGGAATTCACATCGACTTGCCATAACAGTCTGAGTTTTTCTTCGAGGGTTTGGTCAGCAGAAGCGCCCGTTAAGACATCTCCCCCCGCATTGTTGATCCAAAAATCTACCCCACCCTTCCAGGCCCACGCCTTAGCAATCATGGAGTCCCAGTCCGGCTTATCGAGGAAGTCTTGGAAAATTATTTGACAGTCGACACCAAGATTTAATATTTCAGACTGAACGTCACGAATTTTTTCTGATTCACCCCGGCAATGAATCAAGGTGTTCACTCCGTGTTTGGCCAGCGAAAGGGCGATGGCACGTCCAATGCCAGAGGATGAACCGGTAACCATCGCAGTTTTACCAGTCAATGAACCAATCGAAGGTTGTGGATTGGAACTCACTATTTTGCTCCTGGGATGGCTGGATGTTATGCGAATAAAAATCTAGGTTTGGATGGTCAGTTAGTATCATCGCACTGATTCGATCGCAAACCAAGGCCACCGCCCAACGGGAAGCCACATTTAGATTATGCTTGGGCTAGTGAAATTGGTGAAGGGTTTGGGGAACCACAAAATTGGATGCCGATTGCTATTCCGATTCACTGAGCAAGGGAAGTGAAAAACACGCAGCTTCTCGTTCGCTTCTTAGCAAAACTAGATTCCTGGAAATTGCAATCGTGTTCCAGCAAATTCCTTTAATGGTTTTAAATTTTCCAAGTTCTTCATAGCCTTCCGGTGTCGCTTGGACCAGATGTAAGGTGCCGGTTTCTGAATGGACGAGTAGTTTATTGCCAACGAGGAATATCTGTCCATTTCCAAAACGGCCTCTCTGTTTCCACACACGCTCAAAGGAATCTACTTCGGTACATTCAAGGTATCCGTCGGAGAGTGTATAAACGTGGCCTTCGTGAACGATTGGATTGGTGAGTTTTGTTTTCATCACTCGTGGGTTTTTATGGATCTGAGTTGCGACCCATTGATCTGCCTCTTGCTTCACTTCAATTAACTCTCCACCAAGGCTGTATCCTTTAGATAAAATCAGCCGGTTTTCGTCGACGATTGTAACTTGGGAGCAATTTGCATCGGAATTGCTATTCCCGGGTCTTTTAAAGCTCCATAATTCCTCGCCCGTTTTGATGTCGTGTCCCACCGCGCAGTCTTCAGCCATGAATAGGATTTGTTGTTTACCGCCAAGGGTAGCGAGCGACGGCGATCCATAGGAAGGCATGCGATTTCCACCTCGCCATTTTTCTTTACCAGTTTTTTTATCGAACGCTAGGAGCGTACAAGTGGAGTCTGGTTTTCCATCGGCGCCTCCCGCCGGGACGATTACGAGATCGTCTACGATTAATGGCGAGCCACTTCGCCCCCACATCAATCTTGAGTTTTCCGTGGTGTACTCAAGCCCCATGCTATTTTGCGATTTGAGTTGTTCGATTCCGACTAGCTCGGGAACATCGGCTGACCAAATCAACTCACCGGTGCCGCCATCGAGGCAGTCAAGAACACCAGTTCCGCTGGTGATGTAAACTTTACCCTGGTCGATTGTTGGTGTTGCTCGAGGGCCTGCTTTGCCCATTGCGGCCAAATCTTCATGGCGTCGGGTGACTCGATTGATCCATTTTAATTCGCCCGTATTGATTTCATAGCATGTAACGCACTCTTCAGCGGCCCGCTGTTCTTGCGTGATGGCAAACCCGTTAACGACTGCGAAACCGGACCATCCTTCACCGACGTCGATTTTCCAAAGTTCTTCAGGCGGATCAGCCCAGACGTCTGAAAGTTCAAAATTAGTGACTTTTCCGTTGCGACTGGGCCCCATAAATTGAGGAAAATCAGAAGGCCCGGAGGCAGTTAAATCAATCGCTGCAACAGAGTTAGTTACGGTTTCAACATATTCACCCGCATCAGACCAGAATCTCGGTTTAAATCCGCGGAACCCGACGTCGCCACCAAGATTAGGATAATAGAGCGTGAAGAAGATTGTGGGGATCGCAAAAATTAAAAGCCCAAGTTTCCAGCGTCGGACAGAAATAAATGCCCAGAGTCCCCATCCGATGATGCCAAGCAAGCCAAACAGCATCGTCAAAAGCCAAGCGATTGCCGGATCGACACCGTACTGTTCATTTAAATAAAACGCCTGCCAGTGAATGAACAGCAGGCCTAAAGCGATAATGCCAGTCAAAGTCAGCATCAAACGCGGATAACGCGTCGTTCGAGCGGAGTTTTCAGAATTCATTGCAACCGGTGGAATAAACTTTTGATAATTG